>NZ_JABMCU010000144.1:0-11346 GCF_013179605.1 Enterobacter sp. CM29
CGCTTAACCGCCACCCGTAATACGCAGGGTGAAGAGGTGCGTCGCCGCTGGGACAGCCGCGGGCGTCTGATTGCCCTGGAAAACGAAAACGGCGAAGCGTACCAGTTCCGCTGGGGTGCGGACTCGCTGCTGCTGGAAGAGGTGGGGCTGGATGGCGTGGCCTCGCAGTATCGCTACGACGCCTGTGGGCGTACGATAGCGCGCACCTTTGCCGCCGGACATCCGGAGGCCATTACCCATGCCTTTGCCTGGAGCGCGAGCGGCCAGCTGGTCGCCCGCACCACGCCGGAAGGGCAGACCCGCTACCACTACACCCCGTCCGGCCTTCTGAGCCGGATTGGGCTGCATCCCGCGCTTTCAGCCGATGCCTGGAGCGCCGAAGCCGAGCAGGAGCTTGTGTTTGAGTATGACGCGCTCGGGCGCGTCACGCGCGAAACGTGCGAACACGGCGAGCTGGCGTGGCAGTATGACGCCCTTGGCAACCGCACCTCCGTCACGCTGCCCGATGGCCGGGAGCTGAAACAGTTCTACTACGGCAGCGGGCATCTGCTCAGCATCGCGCTTGATAAGCTCTCGGTCTCCGACTTTACCCGCGACGAACTTCACCGTGAAACCAGCCGTACGCAGGGGCTGCTAACCACACGCAGCGAATATGACCGTCTCGGTCGACTGCATCGCCGGGACGTTTTTACCGGCAATGCCCAGCGCCCGTCGCCGCGCCGCTGGTCCCGCCGCTGGGATTACGACTATCGCAATAACCTGGTCCGCGAAGAGCGGGACGATAACCCGTTCAGTTGGTACCGCTGGCAGTACGACAGCGCCGGACGTCTGCTGGTTCAGGACGGCACGCTGCCCGGCCAGGAGCAGTGGCGCTGGGATGCTGCCGGTAACCCGCTCGAAGGCTCTGCTGAGAAGGTCACGCACAACCGCCTGACGCAGCTGAACGGCATTCGCTGGTGCTATGACATCCATGGCCGCACCGTGGAGAAGGATAACGGCCAGACCCGCTGGCACTACCGCTACGACGGCGAGCACCGCCTGACGGAGGTCATCAGCCAGCCGCGGGACCGCAACAGGCCGCAGACGCAGGTCAGCTTCCGCTATGACCCGCTCGGGCGACGCATCAGCAAAACGCGCCGCCAGATGCTGGGCGGGCAGCCAACCGGCAAGCCGGTCACCACGCGGTTTGTCTGGGAAGGGTTCCGGCTGTTGCAGGAGGTGCACGGGGACGTGCCGCTGACCTACGTCTACAGCGATCAGGACAGCTACGATCCGCTGGCACGAATTGACGGCGTTGATGCCCCGGAAATCTTCTGGTTCCACTGTCAGCCCAACGGCACACCGGAGCGGATGACTGATAGCGAAGGGCAGGTGCGCTGGGAAGGGGTGAACAGCGCCTGGGGCAAACTGCTGCGGGAAAGCGAAACGCAGGTATCAGGATATTCTCAGAACCTGCGCATGCAGGGGCAATACCTGGACCGTGAGACAGGGCTGCACTACAATCTGTTCCGGTATTACGACCCGGACTGCGGACGGTTTACGCAGCAGGACCCGATAGGGCTGGCGGGGGGAATAAACCTTTACCAGTATGCGCCGAATGCGCTGGGGTGGGTGGATCCGTGGGGGTTATCGTGCAGAAATAGCTGGAATGATTTCCAGAATAAAACAAAAGGGGTTTTCTCAAGTAGGGCTTGGGCAGCAAAGGCGTATAATTCTTTAAAAGGCACGACGAAGCCCAATCGGCCAAACCCAACGAACTATCTAGACCCTTCTTATGTTAAGCAACATCTTGCTTTATTTAATGATGGTATTTCTAAAATTGCATGGGGAGTGAATAGAGCTGAGATTGGCCCTCCATCTGGTCATTTTGTGATGCCAAAATCAGTTGCTGATAACATTATTAAGAAAGCTGGCGGAGATGTCGGGAAGTTAGAGAAAATGTTAGGATTAGACCCTGGAGATCTTGGCGATTCACCGGTCCGAATAGATATCCTTAAACCTCAAGGGCTTAGGATGCCTTCAGGCAACGAGGGAGGGGCTAATGATTTTTGGGTTCCTGGAGGTAAGACGTCAGGAGGGATCCCTGAAGCCGTAATAGATCAAACGCCTGTCGGTGATGCTTTGATTACACCGATTATAAACAAATAGAGGTACGAAAAATGAGTGAAGTTATTTTTACTGGTTTTGGCATTGACATAATTAAAAGAGATAATGAATATTTTATCCGATATGATGCTGGAACTATTGCTATGATTGATAAAGAGTCGAAAATTACATCCGAAGAAGCATTGAAAGCACAAAGAAGTGAAAGAGATGCTTATGAAGTTATTGTTGCCACTCAGACTAGAGAAGGGAAAAATAAGCCCTTTTTTTCAAAGGATTAATAGTTTTATGCAGGGGGGATATTTTACAGCCAAAAAATCAGGAGTTGTATAATTGATAGCGTTGAAATTGTAGCTTACTATATTCTATAGTTGTAATTAATTAATATTTTAAAATAGTTATTGTTTTATTTTGTACGTAACTATTGTTGTATAGTTAATTTCATTGCTAAACTCGGTGACAAACCGCTCGTTTTTATTTATATAGCATAATTACAACGAATTTTTTACTCAATTAGCATTTGTCAACTTCAGTTATGGGGGCATCCTTGCGTAATAATCGCTATCTTTATGGTCAATCAATCCTCAAAGAGAAGATATGTACATAGCAACAAAAACGATAGAAGAATATGAAAAATAGTCTTTTTTACATAATGAGGCATAGATATAGTCAACATGTTGACCTACTGATTTCACATCGTCAAATATTGCTACGATCACGAGACTATGATGAAAAACTGAGCCAGTGGGGTAAAGGTAATGTATCTCAAGGCGCTGTGATTCATAAAGATTATGTTATTTTTGATCCTTTACCAGAGGACGCATTTGGAGCAAACGTAAATATCAAAATAGAGAATGCTTTTAATTTAGATGAAAATGCTCAACGCTGCATTGTAGTGCCATTTTTTATTACAGATAAAAATAAGCTTCAGGTGGCTTCTGCGACAGAGAAATTTGACATAAACATAAATGTAACCAACAAAACGTATTCGCTCTATTATGAGATTTGTGAAGGGGATGAAATTTATTACAATTTCACTCTTGTGCCGGAAAAAGACACTGTCACAGCTAAGTTTTTATTAGACGACCCTTGGGGAGGAAAAAAAGATAATCCACTCAAAGAAGGTGTTTTTTAACGTTAATAATAACTAAATAAGAACGAAAAAAATCCACGCCAAAGCGTGGATTTTTTTAATTCAAAACTAATCAGACGTTAAACAAGAAGTTCATCACATCGCCATCTTTAACGATGTAGTCTTTCCCTTCAGCACGCATCTTGCCAGCTTCTTTCGCGCCTTGCTCACCCTTGTAGGTGATAAAGTCTTCAAACGCGATAGTCTGCGCACGAATGAAGCCTTTCTCGAAGTCGGTGTGGATCTTACCAGCCGCCTGAGGCGCAGTCGCACCGACAGGGATGGTCCATGCACGCACTTCTTTTACACCAGCGGTGAAGTAGGTTTGCAGGTTCAGCAGCTCATAGCCCGCGCGGATCACGCGGTTCAGGCCCGGCTCTTCCAGACCCAGTTCGGCCATGAACTCTTCACGGTCGGCATCGTCCAGCTCGGCGATATCAGATTCAACGGCCGCGCACACGGCAACAACCACAGAACCTTCAGCCGCGGCAATTTCACGCACTTTGTCGAGGTACGGGTTGTTCTCGAAACCGTCTTCGTTAACGTTAGCGATGTACATGGTTGGCTTCAGGGTCAGGAAGCTCAGGTATTTGATCGCCGCTTTGTCTTCTTCAGTCAGGTTTTTCAGCGCGCGCAGCATGCCCGCGTTTTCCAGCTGTGGCAGACATTTTTCCAGGGCAGCCAGTTCCGCTTTCGCGTCTTTGTCGCCGCCTTTGGCTTTCTTCTGCACGCGGTGAATGGCGCGCTCGCAGGTGTCGAGGTCAGAGAGGGCCAGCTCGGTATTGATGACGTCGATGTCGTCAGCCGGATCCACTTTGTTGTTAACGTGGATGATGTTGTCGTTCTCGAAGCAGCGCACAACGTGGCCGATCGCTTCGGTTTCACGGATGTTGGTCAGGAACTGGTTGCCCAGGCCTTCACCTTTGGATGCGCCTTTTACCAGGCCCGCGATGTCCACGAACTCCATGGTAGTTGGCAGAATGCGCTGCGGCTTCACAATTTCTGCGAGCTGGTCCAGACGCGGATCGGGCATAGGAACAACACCGGTGTTCGGCTCGATGGTACAGAACGGGAAGTTCGCCGCTTCAATACCTGCCTTGGTGAGCGCGTTGAACAGGGTGGATTTGCCCACGTTTGGCAGACCGACGATACCGCATTTGAATCCCATTTCTAAATCACCTTAATATCTTGATAATCAATCCGTTAACGATAACCGATTGAAGAAAAGTAAATAACTACGCCTATTATACACGTAACCCGCGCGACGCGCGGTAAAAAAGCCCCATGGCGCCGATTATTGCGCTTTGAAAGCGTGCAGTCGATTGGTGGCTTTCGTCAGGCCGTCCTGAAGCCAAATCTCGGTGCAGCGGGCCGCTTCGTCCACCGCTTCGTCAATCAACTTCTGCTCAGAAACCGGTGGTTTACCCAGTACGAAACCAACAACTTTGTTTTTATCGCCCGGATGGCCGATTCCCACGCGCAAACGGTGGAAATTAGGGTTATTACCCAGTTTGCTGATGATGTCTTTAAGGCCGTTGTGGCCGCCATGACCGCCGCCCAGCTTGAACTTCGCCACGCCTGGTGGCAGATCCAGTTCGTCGTGGGCCACCAGGATCTCATCCGGATTGATGCGATAAAACGTTGCCATAGCCGCCACGGCTTTGCCGCTCAGGTTCATAAAGGTGGTTGGCACCAGCAACCGCACGTCGGCACCCGCAAGATTGATGCGTGAGGTATACCCGTAAAACTTGGGTTCTTCACGCAGGGGAGCGCGCAGACGTTCCGCCAGCAGATCAACATACCAGGCGCCGGCGTTATGGCGGGTAGCGGCATACTCTGCGCCCGGATTGGCGAGGCCGACAATCAGTTTAATCGTCACGATTTACTTCCTAATGGGTTCCAGATCTGGCGCGTAGTTTACTGTCTGGCGCGCCGCTTGACAAAGTTCTGCCTGCTGTACACCGAAATGCGAATAATTTCTTCTTTGAACAATTAGAATTTCAAGCTGTTCAATGTCTTATTTGTAAATTTTTGTCCGGGAGTTATCTGTAAATGTGATCATTCACGCAACTCATATAAGTGGCGTTGTCTATACTTTACACAAGGAGAAGGGGTTTTTCCCCTGACAACCCAAAGTTCCGGAGGTGACATATGAAACGCAAAAACGCTTCAATGCTCGGTAACGTGCTAATGGGGTTGGGACTGTTCGTGATGGTCGCCGGTGTCGGTTATTCAATTTTAAACCAATTACCGCAGCTTGACCTCCCACAATACTTTGCGCATGGCGCGGTGCTGAGTATCTTCCTCGGTGCGGTATTGTGGCTCGCCGGGGCGCGCGTGAGCGGACATGAGGAAGTCTGCGATAAATACTGGTGGGTGCGCCATTACGATAAACGATGCCGCCGCGACCAGCATAAGCACGGCTAGTGCCCCATAAAGAACACCGAAACGACTTCATCTGAAGTCGTTTTTTTTTGCATGACGCATTGACCCTCACGTAACGTAAGGCTTCAGAGTAGCGACACTGGCAGAACAAAAGGAGCCGTTATGTTGATTCAGGTGGGTGAACTGGCGAAACGTGCTGGGATCACCGTGCGGACTTTGCATCACTACGAGCAAACAGGGCTGTTGTTACCTTCTGCCAGAAGCGCGGCAGGCTACCGGCTTTATAACCTGGCGGATGTGCAACGTCTGCATATGATCCAGACGCTGGCAAAAGCCGGGCTGGAGCTTGCCGAAATCAGGGATTTTCTGGAACAGCGTTCGCTGTCATTAGCGGAATTACTCGACGGGCAAATCACTTTGCTGGACAAGCAACTGCGTAGCATCCATACGCTGCGCAACCGGCTGGTGGAATTGCGTACCGGGCTGACCGACGATGCGACGCCGGATCTGGAATCCTGGCTACAGACTCTGGAGTTAATGAATATGTACGATCGCTGGTTTAGCAAAGAAGAGTTGCAGCAACTGCCGTTTGCGGTAGAGAAAGAGGCGCTGGCGGATATCTGGTCGGGTCTGGTGACGGAGGTTAAACATTTACTGGAACAGAACGTCAGCGTCACGGACGCGCGGGCGACCGATTTGGCTTCACGGTGGATGGAACGCCTGGAACAGGATACCGCAGGCAAACCGGAATTTTTGACCCGTCTGAACGAAATGCACAGCGTGGAGCCGCAGATGCAGGAGCAAACCGGCATTACACCGGAGATTACGGATTACATCACGCGGGCGTTTGCCGAATCAAAGCTCAGCATCTGGGAGAAATATCTCACTGCCGAAGAGATGGCCTTTACCCGGGCGCACTACTTTGACCGGATGATGGAGTGGCCGCCGCTGGTGGCAAAGCTACATCAGGCGCAGCGGGATAATCTCAGTCCCGCTTCTGACGATGCGCAAAAGCTGGCAGAAAAGTGGCTGGTTTTATTCCAGTCCTATGCGGGAACAAACCCGCAGACCCAGCAAAAATTTCGTCTCGCCATGCAGCAGGAGCCGCATCTGATGAAAGGCACGTGGATGACGCCTGCCGTGCTTGAATGGCTCCAGCAGGCGATCGGGGTGATGATGCAAAGACGTATCTCTGAATCTGATGACTCACAGATCCGCTAATGCAGCTTCACGGTTAGGGTAGAAGGACAATCGGCCAGGGATCGGCTGTACGCCCGCGCGCGCCATGGTGCGCAGGGGCTGGAATTCGAGATTACTGATCCGCAGCTCGCAGCCTTCCGGCAGGCGGGCAATAAAGCGCTGGAAGGCATCCAGACCGCCGGCATCCAGCACCGGGACGGCATCCCACTTCAGCACCACAATCCGTTTGCCCGCGATGCGGGACGCCAGATCGCTGAACAAACCTTCCGCCGCGGCGAAGAACAGCGGGCCAATCACGCGCAACACCAGCACATCGTCAGGCACCTCAACGTTAACCGGGGAGAGACGCGTCATCTGCGCGATGCGGCGCATAAACAGCAGCGAGGCCAGCACTATGCCGACGCTGATAGCGATAACCATATCAAACAGCACGGTCAGCGACATGCAGATCAGCATCACGATAATGTCGTCTTTCGGCGCACGGCGCAGCAGATTCACCACCTTATGCGCCTCACTCATATTCCAGGCCACCATCAACAGCAGCGCAGCCATGGCCGAGAGTGGAAGCCATGAAAGCAGCGGGGCAAGGATCAGCAGCGCCATGATCACCAGCAGGGAGTGAATGACCGCGGAAACCGGTGATGTCGCGCCCGCACGTACGTTCGCGGCGGAACGGGCAATCGCAGCCGTAGCCGTAATACCGCCGAAGAACGGTGCAACGATGTTCCCTAAGCCCTGACCGACTAGTTCGCTGTTGGCTTTGTGCTTTGTGCCGGTCATGCCGTCGAGCACGACGGCGCAGAGCAGGGATTCAATCGCGCCCAGCATTGCCATGGAGAACGCGGCAGGCAGCAGAGCGCGAAGGGAATCCCAGCTCAGGGTGAAGCTGGAGCCCGGCATGTCCCACGGCAGAACCAGCTGCGGCAGCAGCTGCGGAATACCGTTACCCTGTGAGCCATCCGCCAGAACATAGTGGAACTGGGAGCCAATGGTGGCGACCTGTCCACCGAGCAGGTTGACGACGCCCATCACCGCGCAGCCCAGCAGCAGAGCGGGGAGATGCCCCGGGAGACGAATGCCTAAGCGAGGCCAGACGATGAGTGTGCCGAGGGTAACGATGCCAATGGCTGCATCGCCCAGGTTGGCCGTCGGCAACGCCATAAACAGCGCGCCCACTTTCTGTAAGTAGTGCTCCGGAACATGGGCCATTTGCAGGCCGAGGAAATCTTTAATCTGCATGGTCCCGATGGTAATCCCAATCCCCGAGGTGAACCCCAGCGTCACGGAAAGGGGAATATATTCAATCAGGCGACCAAAGCGGGCCAGACCGAACAGAATTAAAAAGATGCCGGACATCAGGGTGGCAACCAGCAGGCCTGCCAGACCAAACTGTTGGGAAACCGGGTAGAGGATCACCACAAAGGCGGCAGTTGGGCCGGAGACGCTGAAGCGGGACCCGCCCGTCAGCGCAATCACAATCCCCGCAACGGCTGAGGTGTACAGCCCGTACTGCGGCGCGACGCCGCTACCAATCGCCAGTGCCATCGCCAACGGGATGGCAATAATCCCGACGGTGATCCCGGCTATCAGGTCACGAACGAAGCGTGACGACGTGTATTTCTCTTTCCAGCAGGCGTCGATGAGGGCGCGAAAGGGCAGAACATGTGAGGAGGTTACGTTTTTCACAATTATCTATCATCCGTGTGCGCATCATCTGTCATATGAATGGCAGGTGAAGGAGGCATAAGTCATACAAATAAATACTATAAACAAAAAAACCCGCCGTAGCGGGTTTTTTGGCCGTGTTCGATCAGTGTTCGAACATTGCGGAGATCGATTCTTCGTTGCTGATACGACGAATCGCTTCGGCCAGCATCCCGGACAGAGTCAACGTACGCACGTTTGGCAGCGCTTTGATCTCGTCGCTCAGCGGGATGGTATCGCACACCACAACTTCGTCGATGACGGAGTTACGCAGGTTGTTTACCGCATTGCCGGAGAAGATCGGGTGAGTTGCGTAAGCGAATACGCGTTTCGCACCACGCTCTTTCAGCGCTTCAGCGGCTTTACACAGCGTACCGCCGGTATCGATCATGTCGTCCACCAACACGCAGTCGCGGCCAGCCACGTCACCGATGATGTGCATCACCTGTGAAACGTTAGCACGCGGACGGCGTTTGTCGATGATCGCCATGTCGGTATCGTTCAGCAGCTTCGCGATAGCTCGAGCACGTACCACGCCGCCGATGTCTGGAGAAACCACAATCGGGTTGTCCAGATTCAGTTGCAGCATGTCTTCCAGCAGGATTGGGCTGCCGAAAACGTTATCAACCGGCACGTCGAAGAAGCCCTGGATCTGCTCTGCGTGCAGGTCGACCGTCAGTACGCGGTCAACGCCGACGCTGGAGAGGAAGTCTGCGACAACTTTAGCGGTGATTGGCACACGCGCGGAACGGACGCGACGGTCCTGACGTGCATAGCCAAAGTAAGGAATAACAGCAGTGATACGGCCAGCAGAAGCACGACGCAGCGCGTCGACCATAACAACCAATTCCATCAGGTTGTCGTTCGTTGGAGCACAGGTGGACTGGATGATGAAAATATCACCACCGCGTACATTTTCGTTAATTTGTACGCTGACTTCGCCGTCGCTAAAGCGACCTACAGCGGCGTCGCCGAGGGAAGTGTACAGGCGGTTGGCAATACGTTGTGCTAGTTCCGGGGTGGCGTTACCAGCAAAAAGCTTCATATCAGGCACGAGAAGAACCTCAGGCATGCGTCCAGTGGTGGATAGCGTTCGCCGCAAACTGCGGGGCCTAAGCAAACGCTATCCAGGCGGTGTATTAAAGAGCGCGATGCAACGTCTGGAACAGGGTGACGTTGTCACCGAAACTCAGTCTGCGCCAGAATGGCCTGCTGTAGGGGGGAGGTGTTCATCCCGCGTGCTACAAAACCATGCAGCCAATCCGGCGCTTGCTCAAGCACCTGACGGGCGGCGGATTCGGTGTCAAATTCAGCAAAGACACAGGCCCCTGTACCGGTCAGGCGCGACGGCGCGTATTCTAACAGCCAGGAAAGCACCGCATCAACCTCGCGAAAACGTTTTCTTGCGATATCCTCGCAATCGTTGCTGAATTCACAATTTAATAACGTTTTTATTGACCGTACCGGGGTATTTCTTTTCAGGTCAGGATCTTTAAAGATGACCGGGGTAGGAATGCTCACGCCAGGGTGAACGATCAGATACCATTTTTCCGGCGGATCGACCGGCGTGAGGATTTCGCCCACCCCTTCAGCAAACGCCGCGTGGCCGCGCACAAATACTGGTACATCGGCGCCCAGCGTCAACCCTAATGCTGCCAGTTCGTCCGTCGTCAGACCGCAGCCCCACAGGTGGTTAAGCGCCACCAGTACGGTCGCGGCGTTTGACGAACCGCCGCCAAGACCGCCGCCCATCGGCAGGCGTTTGTCGATACGTATATCCGCACCGCTTCCCGCTGGCAGACGACCCGACGACGACGCCGTTTTCATCAGCAGGCGGGCAGCGCGCACGATCAGGTTATCGTCATGCGCCACGCCGTCGACTGGCGTCAGCAGGCAAATCTGCCCGTCCTGACGCGGTTCGATTGAGATCGTGTCGCCGTAGTCGACAAACTGAAACAGGGTTTGCAGGGTGTGATAGCCGTCAGCGCGCTGCCCGGTAATGTAGAGAAACAGGTTCAGTTTTGCGGGAGAGGGCCAGTGGGTCATCATTTAACGATCCAGTTATCCATTTTCAGCTTGATACGCTGGCTACCCTGCGTCAGCTCCATATTGGACGGCAGCGATGGTTGCGTCTTGCTGTCATACGCGCTGTACACCACTTTCCAGGTTTTACCGCCCTGGGTGTAGTTAACCTGGCTCAGACGGTATTGGTCATCAAGCGTATAGTCGGTGGCGTCACCCGGCAGGCCAAGGATCCACTGGCGCAGACTATTGAGCGGAATCGGCATCCCGGTCAGTTTGCCAATCATCTCTTCGGCGTCGGTCGCGGTGTAGTGCTGGCCTTTGTTATCGGTGATCTGCGCTTCGCCAGGCTTCGCGTTAAGCTCCAGCTCGGTGCTGCCCAGCGGGTTGAGCAGCAGCAGGCGATAGTTGTCCTGCCCCGTTTGCTGCCAGAAGAAGCGAGCATAAACTTTTTGTTCGTCAGAGAGATATGCAAATGCACCGCGGGTCTGGTACTGGCTTAATTTCAGCACATCCTGCTGGTGCTGACGCCACTGCGGTGAGTCTGGGCTTTTGCCCGGGCCTTTCTGCTGATGAACGGAACAGGCGGTCAGAACCAGGGCCGCCAGAGGCAGCAGGCGAATCATTCGGGTCATAATGATGACAAATCCTTGAGATACGTTGCAGTTATAACTGTTAATGCTAGCGTTGAAGGGTGCCACCGTCTACGTTCAAATTATCTCAAAGCGCGGCGTAAGCTATTACTCCGAAAGGGGGCAGTCTCTTTTATTGATCTCGCGCATCCTGTATGATGCGTCCTG
>NZ_JABMCU010000145.1:0-11296 GCF_013179605.1 Enterobacter sp. CM29
ACGCGCTGTGCCTGGCCCACTGACAGCCCGGCAGACTGATCGCCAATGACGGTATCGACACCCTGCGCAAGCAGCGGCAAAAACTCGCTGACCCAGGCGCGGTCGAGGACCGATTGCAGCTCATCGTCACGTGCATCCGGCCTTGCCAGCAGCACATTCTCGCGCAGCGTCGGGGCAGGCAGCTGAGGGTTTTGACCCACCCAGCTTAACTGTTTACGCCAGGCATCAGGATCGAGCTCGCGTAGCTCCGTTTTGTTGATACGCAGCGATCCGGTGTACGCCATAAAACCTGACAGCGCATTCAACAATGAGCTTTTACCTGAGCCGCTGGTACCCACCAGCACCACACGTTGCCCGGCAGGCAGGGTAAAGTTTAGCGGGCCGGCCAGCACTTTGCCTTCAGGCGACAGAACAGAAAAATCCTGTGCTTCAATGGTCACCGGATCGTTCGTATTCAGCGTCACCTCACCACGCTCCGGATGTGCCAGCGGCGTTTCCATAAAGGTTTTCAGGCTGTCGGCAGCACCCACCGCCTGCGCTTTGGCATGGTAAAAGGTGCCGAGATCGCGAAGCGGCTGGAAAAATTCCGGGGCCAGGATCAGCGCCAGGAACCCGGCGGAAAGCGTGACCGCCGTACCGTAGTGGCCAAAGTCCAGCGCGCCGAGGTATGAGAAGCCAAAGTAAACCGCCACCAGCGCGATCGACAGGGAGGTAAAGAACTCGAGCACGCCGGAAGAAAGGAAGGCCATGCGCAACACTTCCATGGTGCGCTGACGAAAATCCTGCGACGCCAGGCGAATGTTTTCGGTTTCCGCTTCACCACGACCAAAGATCCGCAGGGTTTCCATTCCGCGCAGACGGTCCAGGAAATGACCGCTCAACCGACCCAGCGCAAGGAAGTTGCGACGGTTGGCATCTGCCGCGCCCATGCCGACCATCGCCATAAACAGCGGGATGAGCGGGGCGGTCCCCATCAGGATCAGAGCCGCTACCCAGTTAACAGGGAAGATGGCGATAACAATCATCAGAGGCACAAACACTGCCAGCGCCATCTGTGGAAGATAACGCGCATAGTAATCGTGCATATCGTCGATTTGCTCAAGGATCAGCGTCGCCCAGCTACCGGCCGGTTTGCCCTGGATCCACGCAGGCCCGGCTTCCGAAAGCCGGTCGAGCACTTTGCGGCGGATCTCATAGCGGATGTGCTGGCCGGCATGGAACCCAACCCGTTCGCGCAGCCAGACCACCCACGCACGCAGGACGAAAACCAGCACCAGAACGATAAACGGCAGCAGCAGCGCTTCGCGCGGGATGCTCTCCATGATCATATGATTGAGAATGCGGGCCAGCAGCCATGCCTGGGCAACAATCAACAGACCGCTGATAAATCCCAGAACGCGGGAAATCATAAGCCAGCGGCGGGACAGAACGCTTTGCTGTTTCAGCCAGCGCGTTAACTCTTGTTGACGGGTTTTTTCCATTGCGTACTTTGCAGGTGACGTTATAAGAAATTAGACATCTGCATGTTACACGTGAGCAAAAATAAAGGCGACCAGTGGCCGCCTTTATTTACGTTTGTTACTGACTTGTAAAGATTATTTACCTTGTTCTGCCAGTCCGTCCAGATAGCGTTCTGCGTCCAGGGCGGCCATACAGCCGGTGCCCGCAGAGGTGATCGCCTGACGATAAATATGGTCCATCACGTCGCCAGCCGCGAAGACGCCTGGGATGCTGGTCTGCGTCGCATTGCCGTGAATGCCAGACTGCACTTTGATGTAGCCGTTCTCCAGCTCAAGTTGGCCTTCGAAAATGGCCGTGTTCGGGCTGTGACCGATAGCCACAAACAGGCCTGCCACCTCCAGCGTTTCGACGGTGTCGGTGTTCTGCGTATCACGAATTCGCAGACCTGCCACACCCATCTGATCGCCGGTCACTTCTTCCAGCGTACGGTTGGTATGCAGCACAATGTTGCCGCTCGCCACTTTATCCATCAGGCGTTTGATCAGGATCTTCTCGGCGCGGAAGGTGTCGCGACGGTGGATCAGGTGTACTTCTGAGGCGATGTTCGCCAGATACAACGCTTCTTCCACAGCGGTGTTGCCGCCGCCGATCACCGCAACTTTCTGGTTGCGATAGAAGAAACCGTCGCAGGTCGCGCAGGCTGATACGCCGCGCCCTTTGAATGCTTCTTCAGACGGCAGACCGAGATAACGGGCAGAGGCACCGGTAGCGATGATCAGCGCATCGCAGGTGTATTCACCGCTGTCGCCGGTCAGACGGAACGGACGGTTCTGCAAATCCACTTTATTAATGTGGTCGAACAGGATTTCGGTTTCGAATTTAGCAGCATGCTCGTGCATGCGCTCCATCAGCAGCGGCCCGGTCAGGTCGTTCGGGTCGCCCGGCCAGTTTTCCACTTCCGTGGTGGTGGTCAGCTGACCGCCTTTTTCCATCCCGGTAATCAGTACCGGTTGCAGGTTAGCGCGTGCAGCATAGACCGCTGCGGTATATCCCGCAGGTCCAGAACCAAGGATTAGCAGCTTACTGTGTTTGGTCGTGCCCATGAGATCCCCATTGTTGTTGGCAGGCAATGGGCTGGATTGTAGGGAATTTGTTGCCGTAAAAAAAGAGCACGACAGTTTTGCTTCCGATATATGCAATAGTCACGCCCTATGGATCAGACACGGTCATATCACGTCTGCTACTGAAAATCGCGCGTTTATAAGGCAATAAAATGATGATTAATACCCCCCCGTAATGAATATCCGGCATCTTGTACTAAAAATCGATGTTTTGCTTTGACAATCCCCTGCGCTTTTGCGAAAACATTCAAGGAAGAAAAAAAGACGCATGAACTGCATGTCGAATAGACATGCACGTAAATGCCATTTTTACCGGGTCAGTGAAATCTACGCATGGTGTGGACAGACGCCATACGTGATGTCTGTGACTGCTTTCGGGCAACGGTCTTCTTACCGCAGAACCCGAATCCACATCGCATCTAATACATAACCAGGCGATGTGATGAATAACGGGTGCAGGCTCTGAACAGTGATGTGCACAGGGTCCAGGCAGGAGTAGGGAAGGAATACAGAGAGACAATAATAATGGTAGATAGCAAGAAGCGCCCTGGCAAAGATCTCGACCGTATCGATCGTAACATTCTTAATGAATTGCAAAAGGATGGGCGTATTTCCAACGTCGAGCTTTCAAAACGTGTGGGACTTTCCCCGACGCCGTGCCTTGAGCGTGTGCGTCGACTGGAAAGACAGGGTTTTATTCAGGGCTATACGGCTCTGCTAAACCCGCATTATCTGGATGCCTCACTTCTGGTATTTGTTGAGATTACTCTGAATCGTGGTGCGCCGGATGTGTTTGAGCAATTTAACGCCGCTGTACAAAAACTTGAAGAAATTCAAGAGTGTCATCTGGTTTCCGGTGATTTTGACTACCTGTTAAAAACCCGTGTGCCTGATATGTCCGCCTACCGTAAGCTGCTGGGTGAAACCCTGCTGCGTCTGCCAGGCGTGAACGACACCCGTACTTATGTGGTGATGGAAGAGGTCAAACAGAGCAATCGTCTGGTTATTAAGACGCGCTAACACGGAACAGGTGCAAAATCAGTGTAGTTTGATTACACTCCTGTTAATCCATACAGCAACAGTGCCGGGGATACCCGGCGCTGTTGTCCGTTTTAGCACACAGGCAGGACATGCCTGATACCTGGAGAGCCTTTCTTGAGCCAGGAATACACTGAAGACAAAGAAGTCACATTATCTAAGCTAAGCAGCGGACGTCGTCTCCTCGAGGCGTTACTGATTGTTATTGCCCTTTTTGCCGTCTGGCTGATGGCCGCCTTACTCAGTTTCAACCCCTCAGATCCCAGCTGGTCGCAAACCGCATGGCATGAGCCTATTCATAACTTAGGTGGCGTTCCCGGTGCCTGGCTTGCGGACACGCTCTTTTTCATTTTCGGAGTGATGGCTTATACCCTTCCCGTCATCATTATTGGCGGATGCTGGTTTGCCTGGCGTCATCGACAGAACGACGACTACATCGATTATTTTGCCGTTTCGCTGCGCCTGATTGGCGCCCTGGCGCTGATCCTCACCTCCTGTGGGCTGGCGGCGATCAATGCTGATGATATCTGGTACTTCGCCTCCGGCGGGGTGATCGGCAGCCTGTTGAGCTCCGCGCTGCAACCGATGCTTCATAGCAGCGGCGGCACGCTGGCGCTGCTCTGTATCTGGGCGGCGGGCCTGACGCTGTTTACCGGCTGGTCCTGGGTGAGCATTGCTGAGAAGATCGGCAGCTTTATTCTGACGCTGCTGACGTTCGCCAGCAACCGTACCCGTCGTGACGATACGTGGGTCGATGAAGACGAGTATGAAGATGAGTACGAAGAGGAAGACGAGGCGCCTGTACAGCGGCGTGAATCTCGCCGCGCGCGTATTCTGCGCGGTGCTCTGGCGCGCCGCCAGCGCGTCGCTGAAAAATTTGCTAACCCGTTAGGCCGTAAAACGGATGCCGCGCTGTTCTCCGGCAAACGTATGGATGAAGACGAGCAGATTGAGTATCGCGGTGCGGCCGTCGACCCTGATGACGTACTGTTCTCTGGCCATCGAGCGACGCCGGGAGAGTATGACGAATACGATCCGCTGCTGAATGGCCACTCCGTGACTGAACCAGTAGCCGCTGCTGCTGCCGCAACGACGGCTGCGCAGGCCCATGTTGCGCCTGTTGAAGCCGTGATGCCGTCCTCGCCTGTTCCGGCACCGGAGTCCGCGATCCAGCAACCGCAGGTAGACTGGCAGACTGCGCCAGGCGTCCATACGCCTGAACCGACCATTGCGCCTGAGCCTGAAAGTTATATTCCTGTGCAGCAGGAACAGTGGCAGCAACCGTATCAGCCGCCTGAGCCTGCCAGCGTGCCGCAACAACCGTATCAGGCTTATACGCCCGAACCCGCTGTACCTGAACAGCCATACGTTGCACCGGTGTCTGAACCCGAAGTGGTGGAGGAAGCGAAGCCATCCCGTCCGCCATTATACTATTTTGAAGAAGTGGAAGAGCGCCGCGCCCGTGAGCGCGAGCAGCTTGCCGCCTGGTATCAGCCCGTGCCCGAGCCGGTGCAGGAGCCCGTTGCAAAAGCGCCTTCGGTCAGCGTTCCACCTGTAGAACCTACGCCAGCCGTTGCGTCGGGTGCAGAAGCCGTGAAGCAGGCAACGGCAGCCGCTGCCGCGTCCGCTCCGCTATTCAGCCCGGCAGCCGACAGCGCCCCGCGTCCTCAGGTGAAAGAGGGCATTGGTCCACAGCTGCCGCGCCCTAACCGCGTGCGCGTACCGACTCGCCGGGAGCTGGCCTCTTATGGCATTAAACTGCCTTCCCAGCGTATGGCGGAAGAAAAAGCCCGTGAGTCCGACTACGAAGATGATGCCGACGAACTGCATCAGGATGAGCTGGCGCGTCAGTTTGCTGCCCAGCAGAATCAGCGTTACGGCGAAGAGTATCAGCATGACGTGCCTTCACACCATCACGTGCCTTCACAGCAGGACGACGATGATGCGGCCGAAGCGGAGCTGGCGCGCCAGTTTGCAGCAACGCAGCAGCAGCGTTATTCCGGTGAGCAACCTTCGGGGGCAAACCCGTTCTCGCTGTCGGATTTCGAATTCTCACCAATGAAAGATCTGGTGGATGATGGCCCAAGCGAACCGCTGTTCACGCCGAGCGTAATGCCGGAAGCGGAGCCGGTGCGTCAGCCGCCTGCACCACAGGCTTATGTGCAGCCGCAACAGCCGGCGCCGCAGGCGTATGCGCAGCCGCAGACACCTTCTCAACCGCCTCAGCCACAGTTCCAGCAGCCAGCACCACAGCCGCAGGAGAGCCTGATTCACCCGCTGCTGATGCGTAACGGAGACAGCCGACCGCTGCAACGACCAAGTACGCCGCTGCCGTCGCTGGATCTGTTAACGCCACCGCCAGCGGAAGTCGAGCCGGTGGATACCTTTGCCCTTGAGCAGATGGCCCGTCTGGTGGAAGCGCGTCTGGCTGACTTCCGCATTAAAGCGGACGTGGTGAACTACTCACCGGGCCCGGTGATCACCCGTTTCGAACTGAACCTGGCACCGGGCGTAAAAGCGGCGCGTATTTCTAACCTCTCCCGCGACCTGGCGCGTTCTCTGTCCACCGTGGCGGTACGCGTGGTGGAAGTGATCCCAGGCAAGCCTTACGTTGGCCTTGAGCTGCCAAACAAGAAACGCCAGACCGTTTATCTGCGTGAAGTTCTGGATAACACCAAATTCCGCGACAACCCGTCCCCGCTGACCGTGGTGTTGGGTAAAGATATCGCCGGCGATCCGGTGGTTGCCGATCTCGCGAAGATGCCGCACCTGCTGGTTGCGGGTACTACCGGCTCCGGTAAATCGGTCGGGGTGAACGCCATGATCCTCAGTATGCTCTACAAAGCGCAGCCTGAAGACGTGCGTTTCATCATGATCGACCCAAAAATGCTCGAACTGTCCGTCTACGAAGGCATTCCGCATCTGTTAACGGAAGTGGTTACCGACATGAAGGACGCCGCCAACGCATTACGCTGGAGCGTCAATGAAATGGAGCGTCGCTACAAGCTGATGTCGGCGCTGGGCGTGCGTAACCTGGCCGGTTATAACGAGAAAATCGCCGAGGCGGCGCGTATGGGCCGTCCGATTCCGGACCCATACTGGAAGCCGGGTGACAGCATGGATGCCCAGCATCCGGTGCTGGAAAAACTGCCTTACATCGTGGTGCTGGTGGATGAATTTGCCGACCTGATGATGACCGTTGGCAAGAAAGTGGAAGAGCTGATTGCGCGTCTGGCACAGAAAGCGCGTGCGGCGGGCATCCACCTGGTACTGGCAACGCAGCGTCCGTCCGTGGATGTAATCACCGGTCTTATTAAGGCAAACATCCCGACCCGTATCGCGTTTACCGTGTCGAGTAAAATTGACTCCCGTACTATCCTTGACCAGGGCGGAGCAGAGTCGCTGCTGGGGATGGGTGATATGCTCTATTCCGGGCCGAACTCCACCTCGCCGGTGCGTGTTCACGGTGCGTTTGTTCGCGACCAGGAAGTGCACGCGGTTGTGCAAGACTGGAAAGCGCGCGGGCGACCGCAATATGTTGACGGCATCACCTCTGACAGCGAAAACGAAGGTGGCGGCGGTGGTTTTGACGGCGGCGAAGAGCTGGATCCGTTATTCGACCAGGCGGTTAATTTCGTCACCGAAAAACGCAAAGCGTCCATCTCCGGCGTGCAGCGCCAGTTCCGTATCGGTTACAACCGCGCGGCGCGTATCATTGAGCAGATGGAAGCCCAGGGCATCGTGAGCGAACAGGGGCACAACGGTAACCGTGAGGTGCTGGCGCCACCGCCTTTTGAGTAATCTTCAGCGATTGCAAAGAAGGGTAAATCAGCAAAAATTAAGCATTTTCTTCTGTCGCCTGCCTTCGGGCAGGTACAGAATAGAAACGGAACCCCCATATCGGGAAGACGTATTTTAAGGAATAACAATGAAAAAAATCGCCATCGCCTGTGCATTACTCTCCAGTTTTGTTGCCAGCAGCGTCTGGGCTGATGCAGCCAGCGACCTTAAAAGCCGACTGGATAAAGTGAGCAGTTTCCACGCCAGCTTCACGCAAAAAGTGACTGACGGCAGCGGCAACGCGGTGCAGGAAGGCCAGGGAGATTTGTGGGTGAAACGCCCAAATCTGTTCAACTGGCACATGACCCAGCCGGATGAAAGCGTTCTGGTGTCTGACGGTAAAACCCTGTGGTTCTACAATCCGTTTGTTGAGCAGGCGACCGCCACCTGGCTCAAAGACGCGACCAGCAATACGCCGTTTATGCTCATTGCCCGTAACCAGTCCAGCGACTGGCAGCAGTACAACATCAAACAAAACGGTGATGAGTTCGTCCTGACGCCAAAAGGCAGCAACGGTAATCTGAAGCAGTTCACCATTAACGTGAGCAGCAACGGTACCATCAATCAGTTCGGCGCGGTTGAGCAGGACGATCAGCGCAGCAGCTATCAGTTGAAGTCTCAGCAAAACGGCGCCATTGATGCATCGAAATTCACCTTTACCCCGCCGCAGGGCGTAACGGTGGACGACCAACGCAATAAGTAAGAGGCATGAGTGAGCAACCTGTCGCTCGATTTTTCAGATAATGCGTTTCAACCTCTGGCCGCCCGTATGCGGCCAGAAAATTTAGCGCAGTACATCGGTCAGCAACATCTGCTGGCTGCGGGGAAACCCTTGCCGCGCGCTATTGAGGCGGGGCATCTGCACTCCATGATCCTCTGGGGGCCACCCGGCACCGGAAAAACCACGCTCGCTGAAGTGGTTGCCCGCTATGCCAACGCGGACGTTGAGCGCATCTCGGCGGTCACGTCGGGGGTGAAAGAGATCCGCGAGGCGATCGAGCGGGCGCGACAAAACCGCAATGCCGGACGTCGCACCATTCTGTTTGTCGACGAAGTTCACCGCTTCAACAAGAGCCAGCAGGACGCCTTTCTGCCGCACATTGAAGACGGTACGATTTTCTTTATCGGCGCCACCACGGAAAACCCGTCGTTTGAACTGAACTCTGCGCTGCTCTCCCGGGCGCGCGTGTATCTGCTTAAATCGCTGACCACGGAAGATATCGAAAAAGTTCTGACGCAGGCGATGGAGGACAACGCGCGCGGTTACGGCGGACAGGATATCGTTCTGCCGGACGAGACGCGTCTTGCTATCGCCGAACTGGTTAACGGTGATGCCCGTCGTGCGTTGAACACGCTCGAAATGATGGCCGATATGGCCGAAGTGGACGATGCGGGCAAGCGCGTATTAAAGCCTGAACTGCTCACCGAAATTGCCGGTGAGCGCAGCGCGCGCTTCGATAATAAAGGCGATCGTTTTTACGACCTCATCTCTGCTTTACATAAGTCCGTGCGCGGCAGCGCTCCGGATGCGGCGCTCTACTGGTATGCGCGTATCATCACCGCCGGTGGCGATCCGTTATATGTCGCGCGTCGCTGCCTGGCGATTGCGTCAGAAGATGTCGGTAATGCCGATCCACGCGCCATGCAGGTCGCTATTTCCGCCTGGGACTGCTTTACCCGCGTCGGGCCTGCGGAGGGCGAGCGTGCCATTGCGCAGGCAATTGTCTATCTGGCTTGCGCACCGAAAAGTAACGCGGTGTATACCGCCTTCAAAGCGGCGATGTCGGATGCACGTGAACGTCCGGACTACGATGTGCCGGTTCATCTGCGCAATGCGCCTACCAAATTGATGAAAGAGATGGGTTACGGGCAGGAGTATCGCTACGCCCATGACGAACCCAACGCCTACGCCGCCGGGGAAGAGTATTTCCCGCAGGAGATGGCACAAACCCGCTATTATCACCCCACAAACAGAGGTCTTGAGGGTAAGATTGGCGAAAAGCTCGCCTGGCTTGCCGGACAGGATCAAAATAGCCCTATAAAACGCTACCGTTAGTTCAATCGTTGCGGTAATGTTGGCAATATATCTCTGTGGCCGCAGGCTGTGGTCACTTTTTCCTCTTTTAATTCGATAAGCACAGGATAAGCATGCTCGATCCCAATCTGCTGCGTAATGAGCCAGACGCAGTCGCTGAAAAACTGGCACGCCGGGGCTTTAAGCTGGATGTAGATAAGCTGCGCGCTCTTGAAGAGCGTCGTAAAGTTTTGCAGGTACAAACAGAAAATCTGCAGGCAGAGCGTAATTCTCGATCGAAATCCATTGGCCAGGCGAAAGCGCGCGGGGAAGATATTGAGCCATTACGCCTGGAAGTGAACAAACTGGGTGAAGAGCTGGATCAGGCGAAAGCTGAACTGGACGTTCTTCAGGCTGAAATTCGTGATATCGCTCTGGCGATCCCGAACATTCCTGACGACAGCGTCCCTGTCGGCAAAGACGAAAACGACAACGTTGAAGTGAAACGCTGGGGTACGCCTCGCGAGTTTGACTTCGAGGTGCGCGATCACGTGACGCTGGGCGAAATGCACGCGGGCCTGGACTTTGCGGCTGCGGTTAAGCTGACCGGTTCTCGCTTCGTGGTAATGAAAGGTCAGATTGCTCACCTGCATCGCGCGCTGGCGCAATTTATGCTGGATCTGCACACCGAGCAGCATGGCTACAGCGAAACCTACGTTCCGTATCTGGTTAACCACGATACGCTGTACGGTACAGGCCAGCTGCCGAAATTTGCCGGCGATCTGTTCCATACCCGTCCGCTGGACGAAGAAGCTGACAGCAGCAACTACGCGCTGATCCCAACCGCGGAAGTGCCGCTGACCAACCTCGTGCGTGATGAGATCATCGACGAAGACGATCTGCCAATCAAACTGACTGCGCACTCTCCATGTTTCCGTTCTGAAGCCGGTTCTTACGGTCGTGATACGCGCGGTCTGATCCGTATGCACCAGTTCGATAAAGTTGAGATGGTGCAGATCGTTCGTCCGGAAGAGTCTATGGACGCGCTGGAAGAGATGACAGGTCACGCAGAGAAAGTGCTGGAGCTGCTGGGGCTGCCATACCGCCGTATGGCGCTGTGCACCGGTGACATGGGCTTCGGCGCCTGCAAAACCTTCGACCTCGAAGTCTGGGTGCCTGCGCAAAACACCTACCGTGAAATCTCCTCTTGCTCTAACGTCTGGGATTTCCAGGCGCGTCGTATGCAGGCGCGTTGCCGCAGCAAGTCCGACAAGAAGACCCGTCTGGTTCATACCCTGAACGGTTCTGGTCTGGCGGTTGGCCGTACGCTGGTTGCCGTGCTGGAGAACTACCAGCAGGCAGATGGTCGTATTGAGATCCCTGAGGTGCTGCGTCCTTACATGAAAGGCCAGCAGTTTATCGGCTAATATTTTGCTGCAAAACAAAAAAGCGCCTCAGGGCGCTTTTTTTATATCTTTGATTTGATACGACGCAATATTCCCTCCCTCTAAAGTAGTAATACTCCTCCGAACGAAAGTTAGCATAAAACACCTGTAACGAAGGAATTCGTTATATATAAAACTACATAGCGGTATGCGCCGCCTCTCTTTTCTTTGTGAGCAACCAAAGTGAGTCTTTATGAAAATCAAAGCGCCTGAAGCGTTAATGGCTGCCGAGGTCACTCGCCGTGGGTTGATGAAAACCACGGCAATAGGTGGTCTGGCGGTTGCCAGCAGCGCCTTTACGCTTCCTTTTACCCGTCTGGCGTCGGCGGCGGAGGCTCTGTCTCCCGCTTCAGCCCCGGAAAAAGTGGTGTGGAGTG
>NZ_JABMCU010000146.1:0-11278 GCF_013179605.1 Enterobacter sp. CM29
GATTTTTGTCGTTTTTTTGTGCGACTCAGACAGATATTTACCCCCGCGCCGTCACAGGGTATCTTACGCGGCTGTTTAAAGGAGAATGCCATGACTTCCCACAAGCCGGGATTGCACCCGCGTAACCGCCACCGTAGCCGCTACGATATGAAAGCCCTGTGTCTGAGCTGCCCTGAATTGCAGGGTTTTATCGTTCAGACACCAGCCGGTGAACCGTCGGTAAACTTTGCCGATCCGCTGGCGGTTAAAACGCTGAACAAAGCGCTGCTGGCCCATTTTTATGGTGTGACGCACTGGGACATCCCTGATGGCTTTCTCTGCCCGCCGGTCCCGGGCCGTGCGGATTACGTCCATCATCTTGCCGATCTGCTGGCGGATGACCACGATGGCGTAGTGCCGAAACAGGCTACCGTCCTTGATATCGGTACGGGCGCGAACCTGATCTACCCCCTGATAGGCGCACATGAGTACCAGTGGCGATTTACCGGCAGCGAGATCGGTGATGAGGCCTTCGCCAGCGCGCAGGCCATTATCAACGCTAACCCGGGGTTAAGCCGGGCCATACGTCTGCGTCGTCAGAAGGATGCCGCTGCAATTTTCACCGGCATTATTCATAAGAACGAACAATATGATGCCACCCTGTGCAACCCGCCATTCCACGACTCCGCCGCCTCCGCGCGTGCGGGAAGTGAACGCAAGCGGCGTAACCTGGGCCAGGCCGAAGATGGCGCGCTGAACTTTGGCGGCCAGCAGCAGGAGCTGTGGTGCGAGGGCGGGGAAGTAGCCTTTATTCTGCGCATGATTGCCGAGAGTAAAGGCTTCGGTCGTCAGGTGAAATGGTTTACCACGCTGGTCTCTCGTGGCGATAACCTGCCGCCGCTTTACAGCGCGCTGACCGAAGCCGGCGCGGTGAAGGTGGTCAAAAAAGAGATGGCGCAGGGTCAGAAGCAGAGCCGCTTTATTGCCTGGTCCTTTATGGACGATAACAAACGTCGCAAATAGCACCCCATCGTTGGCCGGGTAAGGCGAAGCCGCCACCCGGCTCGGTTACAGCGTCGGCTCCTGCGGAGGGAGCGGCGAAGCGGGCGGCGACAATACCTGATACGTCTGCACCGGCGCTCTCACGTTCGCCAGATCGAAGTGTTTTTTCACCATGCTGTCGAGAGCAAAGCGCACCGTCCACTGTTTCAGCGGCTGGGTGGTGAACGACACGCGCAGGGTAAAGGCAGTGTTCGTCAGCCCGACGATGCCCGCAAACGACGGCTCACCAATTACCAGCCCGCGAATATCCTCCATCTCCATCAGTTCGCTCACCGCATCCCGCAGCGCCTGTTTCGCCTTATCTGCATCTTCGTGACGATCGACATCATAATTCGCCACCACCGAACCAATGCCGCGCACAAAGTTGGCAAAGGTGGTGATCGATGACCACGGAATAATGTGGTACGCCCCGGTATCCTGACGTACGCCGACGGAGCGAATGGACATCCTCTCCACCGTGCCGGTGAGCGGTCCAATGGTCACAAGATCCCCGGTGTTCATCCCGTTCTCAAACTGGATAAAAATGCCGGTGATAATATCCTTCACCAGCGTCTGCGAACCAAAGGAGATCGCCAGTCCCAGGGCACCGGCACCCGCCAGCAGTGGGGCGATATTTACGCCGATTTCCGACAACACAATCATGATGGTAATGGTGCTAATGATCACCGCCAGCGCGTTGCGGAACAGCGTCAGCAGCGTGCGGGCGCGGGCGCTCGGCAGCGGCCTGCCGTGGACATCCGACACCAGACGGTTTTCGATAAGGCTTGCCAGCAGCGTCCAGCCGACGGCGGAGAAGAACAGGATCAGCGCGATACGAATAAGAATATCGACGGTCTTTTCCCCGGCGCCGTTATGCAGCCAGTTCCAGAAATCAAACAGTCCCCACGCATTCAGCAGCAGCATAATTGCCACGCAGACCGTCAAAATACGCGCCACCTTCAGCGACACCGATGTCCAGCCATTTACCCGTTTTTGCAGCTCGGGGTAATTACGCTGAACCTGCGGCGACAGGGTGATCGTCTTCGACAGCCAGCGGGAGAGCAGGCCAGAAACAAAGGCCGCGATGCCGATAATCGCCAGGCTTTTGAACGTCGCCCCCATCATAAATTTCAGGCTGTTGCCCGGATCGAACAGCGAGAAGAAACACAGCACAATAAAATAGGCGCTGGCCAGCCAGTGCCACACCAGCGCAAAGGCGCGTATAAAGAGGCTGAAAAAGGAGAGGGAGCGATCGGCCAGGTGAAGCAGACTGTCGGTGATCGCTTTTTTATTGTGGAAGATGAGGTACAGCGCCCAGACGGTAATACAGAGCATGATCAGCACGTTCGCCAGGGCCCCGAACTGCACGTTAACCTGGTTGGAAATAATCGGGACGGCGACCAGCAGGCCATAGCCGATCAACCCGCTCAGCACGCTGAGCCGAACCGCCCAGTATTTGGCGCTCCGATCCGAAATGGCGAACGGGCGAAGTTCCGGCACGCGCGGACAGAATATTAACCGCAGGAGCGCCTTAAAGAACTCGATCAGGGCAAAGGCGTTCAGGAACAGCCCCTGCTGAAAGGCGATGGTTTTGTTCCCGGTATTAAGACGGTCGGCCAGCATCTGGCCGACAAACAGCGTCAGCGCCAGCAGCAGCAAATCGATGATAAAGGCCCCGGTAATCATTGCCGGAAGATGCAGCCAGCTGCTTTTATGCTGATTCTTTTTACGTCCCCAGTGGCCCATCTTCCGGTAAAGCGGCCAGACAGACAGGCGCAACAGCCAGTAAAAAATGAATACCGCGGCGGCCAGAATAGAAAACTGGGTCGCGGCTGCAGAAAAGGTGTGGGGATTAAAAGGCTTATGCGAGGTGCCAACAAGGTTGCGATAGAGCTGGGCAAAACGCGACGACAGGGCTTCCCCGTAGCGGCGACTGATATCGGTGACGTTTTCCAGTACCGTCTTTTCGTCTTCGACTTCCGGCGGCGCGATAGTCGGAACCGGATCCTGAGGCGGTGTGGCGGCCACTTTCCTCAACTGATCGATAAGCTCCTGCCGGGACGTGTCGTTCTCAAGCACGTCGGCAAGTGCGCTGTAAGCGGCTTTTTTCTTTTCAGCGTCGGGTTCTGGCGGCGCATTTTGCTGGGTGGCGGTGGCTCCGGTGGTGACGCCGGGAATGGTTACAGCAAGTGATGGCGCGCTAAACAGGGTAAACAGTAGCAACAGGATCCACGGCACGGCGTCCTCCGACAAAAATATCGTGCAAAATGATAAGTATAGAGCGCGCGGAGCGGAGGGGAGTTTTTGGGAACAATCCGGCATAAAAAAGCCGGGCATGCCCGGCTCTGTGTATGGCTATCAGGAGACGTGTTGCAGGAACTCCTGGAGGCGCTGGCTAGGTGGGTTCGCAATCAGCGCCTGCGGATTACCGTCTTCCGCGATGCGGCCCTTATCAATGAAGATCAGACGGGACGCCACTTTTTCGGCAAAGCCGATTTCGTGGGTAACGATCACCATCGTCATGCCTTCTTCTGCCAGATCCTGCATCACTTTCAGCACCTCGTGACGCAGCTCCGGGTCGAGTGCGGAGGTTGGCTCATCAAACAGCATCATCTTTGGCTTCACCGCCAGCGCACGGGCAATGGCCACGCGCTGCTGCTGGCCACCGGACAGCTCGGAAGGATAGTGGTGGGCACGCTCCGCCAGACCCACTTTCGCCAGCAGATCTTTTGCCAGCGTTTCTGCCGCCGCTTTGCTGGCCCCACGCACGCGCAAAGGACCGAACATCACGTTTTCCAGCGCCGTCAGGTGCGGGAACAGGTAGAACTGCTGGAACACCATGCCCGCTTCCTGGCGGATCAGGCGCTCGTCCACTTTCGGATCGTTCACCTTCAGACCATCGACGATCAAATCGCCGCTGGTGATCTCCTCGAGCTTGTTAATACAGCGCAGCAGGGTGGATTTTCCGGAACCCGACGGCCCGATGATCACCACCACTTCACCCTGCCTGATGTTCAAATCGATATTGTGCAGCACCTGGGTTGGACCAAAGTGCTTGGAAACATTTTTAAATTCAATCACAGGATTTTCATCCTTCTTTCAAGACGACGCAGAACAAAGCTCAGGACAAGCGTGATAATCAGGTAGACAACGGCGACCGCACTCCAGATTTCCAGGGCGCGGAAGTTACCCGCGATGATCTCCTGGCCCTGACGGGTCAGCTCGGCCACGCCGATAACAATAAACAGCGAGGTGTCTTTAATGCTGATGATCCACTGGTTGCCCAGCGGCGGCAGCATGCGGCGCAGCGCCAGCGGCAGGATCACGTGACGGATCGTTTCGCGACGGGAAAGACCTAACGCCAGGCCAGCTTCGCTGAAGCCTTTATGAATCGACAGCACCGCACCGCGGGTGATTTCCGCAATGTAGGCGCCGGAGTTAATCATAATGGTGACGACAGCTGCGCTGAACGGGTCAATGCGCAGATCGTTGAAGGCCATCGGCAGGGCGAAGTAGATAAACATGACCTGCACCACAATGGGGGTGCCACGGATCACTTCGATGAAAACCAGTGCGATGTGGTTTGCAATCCAGCCGCCGTAGGTGCGGGCGAAACCGGCCACCAGACCGATAATTAACCCGCCAACCAGACCGAGGACCGAAATCCACAAGGTCATTTTAGCGCCTTCAAGCAAGAGAGGAATGGCAGGCCAGATGGCGCTCCAGTCAAACTGCATGATGTATTCCTGTATACCGTGGTGAAAAACGAAAAACGTAGGCCCGGTAAGCGGTAGCGCCACCGGGCGTTACAAACCTGAAGTCAGGTGAAATTATTTAGGCTCGGTACCGAACCATTTTTTGTAGATTTCGTTATAGGTGCCGTTCTCTTTCAGGGTTTTCAGCGCGCCGTTAACTTTATTACGCAGGTCGTCGCTGCCTTTCGGGAACGCAATACCGTACTGCTGAGCTTCCAGGGAATCACCTACCGCTTTGAACTTGCCGTTACCGGCGGTTTTGATGAAGTAAAGGATGTTAGGCGTGTCGTGCAGCACCGCGTCTGCGCGGTTGGTGCCCAGTTCCATGTAAGCGTTGTCGATGTTCGGGAACTGACGCAGGTCTTTGGTTTTGATATTGGCTTTCGCGTAATCAACGGAACCGGTGCCGCTCTTCACGGCGACCACTTTACCGTCGAGATCTTTCACGCTTTTCACGTCGTTGTTATCCGCTTTCACCATCACCAGCAGGCCGCTTTTGTAGTAGCCATCAGAGAAATCGATAGCTTTTTTACGTTCTTCGGTAATGGTGATGCCCGCCAGCGCCAGGTCAACGTTTTTGGTTTGCAGTGCCGGGATAATGCCGCTGAAATCCATTGGCTTCAGGGTGTAATCCAGTTTGAGTTCTTTTGCGACAGCGGCCCACAGATCAACGTCAAAACCAACGTATTTATCACCCTGTTTGAATTCAAACGGTACGAACGCCGTGTCAGTCGCCACAACCAGTTTGTCGGCAGCCTGCGAGGACACCGCAAACGCCAGGGTAAGTGCAGCCAGTGAAACTTTTAATACAGACTTCATAGCATTTCCTTTTATATCCACGGGGCGATCCCCTGCGAGAACCTCAGGCACAATGAAAAAATCGTGCCAGTTTTACAAGCTGTTGTTTTGCAAAGGGGATAATGTCACGCATTGCACAAAAAGCGTGGCAATTCTGTCAGGTTGCACCAGAATGGAGCACCGTTTTGGTGCGCTTCGTTAAGGTCTTCTGACAGGGGGATATTTAGCGCAGAATCTGACGAAAAAACAATCTTCCGTTAACGGTTGTGTGAGGTGATTATTACATTTCATTCACTTTTGCGGCCGTTGCGGACAAAAGTGTGCACCATAAATGTGCAAAACCCCCGCCAGGGGCGAGGGTTATTCAGACAATCCGCAGGGATTATTCGATGTTTGACTCAATGAACCACAGGAACTGATCCAGGTCGCGTGACGCGGCAGTGAAGATATCAGCGGTGTCTTCATCTTTTGCTTCGCCAATCGCTTTACGAACATCGTTCGCGACAATCGCATAACGGTCCGCCAGCTCTTTCAGGTGATCCTGAACGGTATGGATATCCAGCGGATAGCTTTTCAGTGGCGTTTTGCTGTTGATCACCTGCGTGGTACCCAGAGCCACACCGCCCAGCTGTACGGCGCGTTCGGCCATGGTATCCAGATGAGTCACCAGTGCTGTGCGGAAGCCATCCAGCATTTCATGAACGGCAATAAAGTTTGCACCGCGCATATTCCAGTGGGCCTGTTTGGTGATCAGCGAAAGATCGATGAACTGGACCACCTGGCGATTCAGCAGCTCAATGGTCGCTTTTTTATCGCTATCCGATACATCGTTACGGGTATAAAGCAGATTAGACGCTTTCGTTTTCACCAGTTTAGCGGTACTCATAATCTCATATCCTCTTGATGTTTGTGTCCCAGGTAATTACGGGATTAAGTATAGCACCGGATTTTTTCTCTGCGGTTTGGCGCTGCCTATCGGTTTAATAGCGAAAGGATGGTTGAAGTTTTAACTTAATGATTTTAAAGTTTTTTATATAAATTGATGCAGATCAATCTTAATTCGTTAAGTGACAAGGCGGGCAGGTGAAATATTTTGGCAATATAAGAGAGTTTGTAAGAAATTATTTGAAGGGCTGACGAGGCCTATATTCTGCATGGCCGGTAAGCCATGCAGAATTTAAGGGCTAGTTGAGGTCAATCTTATGTACTTTTGGTTCCTGGCGCATGGTCAATGTAGAGCCCATTGACGCCGCGATAATGGAACAGAGCGCCAGCGTCTGCACCAGTGTCAGGGTTTCGCCGAGGAACATCATTCCAGAGATGGCAGCCAGCGCGGGCTCCATGCTCATGAGCGTACCAAAAATACGCGTAGGCAGACGCGTCAGGGCGATCATCTCCAGAGAGTAGGGCAGCGCCGTGGAAAGAATGGCGACCGCCAGCCCAACCGGCAGGATTGACCACTGCCATATTGAGTCCGTTGCTTGTGCCATGCCGATCGGGACAAAGATAACCGCGGCAATCAGCGAGCCTAAGGCGACCGTCGCGGGGCCGTGCTCTTCGCCCGCACGCTGACCAGTGAGAATATACACCGCCCAGCACGCCCCTGCGCCCAGCGCCAGAGCGGCCCCTGTCAAATCGATTTGTGAAACGCTTTGGCCGAGCGGCAGCAGGAACCATAGCCCCAGCACGGCCAGTATGACCCAGATAAAGTCTACCGGGCGACGAGAAGAAAAGAGGGCAACCGCCAGCGGGCCGGTAAATTCAAGCGCGACCGCGATCCCCAGCGGGATAGTCTGAATAGAGAGGTAGAACATGTAGTTCATCCCTCCCAGCGCCAGCCCATAAAAAAGCAGAGGCAGTCGCTGCTCCTTTTTAAACCGTAGCCGCCAGGGTTTAAAGACAACCACGAGGATCAGGGTGCCTAATGCGATACGCAGCGCCGTGACGCCGGGCGCACCAATCAGCGGAAACAGCGATTTTGCCAGCGACGCGCCGCTTTGTATGGACATCATCGCGATAAGTATGACTGCCACCGGCATCCAGACCGACGATTTACGAGGTAAACCTGGCATCCTTTCTCCTGTCAATTTTTGTCAAAAGAGGTAAAAGTCGCAGTGTAATGGAAATAACCTGCAACGGTTGAGCTACTGTTGAAAAAAATCCAGGGAAAATCCGTAAAATGAGAAAACGTTGCTGATTTTATCGCCTGAAAGATTAGGAATAATCTGGATGAACTAAATGGCGATGACGCGCACTATTAGCATTTACAGGTGAAAATCTGGAGTTATTTGAACGAGATAGCTGGTGCTGGAAATGTTCTGTTACAGGAAAGGTCGCATTAGACATCGTGAATGACAAAGAGTTTCACAGATTTTTTTGATATATTTAAAACTTACGGACTTACTTGAAGCACATTTGAGGTGGTTATGAAAAAAATTGCATGTCTTTCAGCACTGGCAGCTGTTCTGGCTGTTTCCGCAGGTACCGCTGTAGCGGCAACTTCAACTGTAACTGGTGGTTACGCTCAGAGCGATATGCAGGGCGTGATGAACAAAACCAACGGTTTCAACCTGAAGTACCGTTACGAGCAAGACAACAACCCGCTGGGTGTGATCGGTTCTTTCACTTACACCGAGAAAGATCGTACTGAAAATGGCTCTTACAATAAAGGTCAGTACTACGGCATCACCGCGGGTCCTGCTTACCGCCTGAATGACTGGGCAAGCATCTACGGTGTTGTAGGTGTTGGCTACGGTAAATTCCAGCAGACCGAAAACCAGGGTCTGAACCGTACTGCAAGCAACAGCGACTACGGTTTCTCCTATGGCGCAGGTATGCAGTTCAACCCAATCGAAAACGTTGCTCTGGACTTCTCCTATGAGCAGAGCCGTATCCGCAACGTTGACGTTGGCACCTGGATCGCGGGCGTAGGTTACCGCTTCTAATCACTTCGGTGAGCCAGTAAAAAATCCGCCCAATGTGGCGGATTTTTTTTGTTTGTACCCTCTCCACGTGGGAGAGGGCCAGAGTGAGGGCATCAGCCTGCACGAGACGACAGAGATCACTTACTCTTAATATCGAAAATATCCGTCCCCAGATGGTTATAGTCAACTTTCTGTAACCTGAAGTTGGTAATGTAAACTGGCGGGCCCTTCTTCCCGGAGATAAACGGGTAATCATTTTTTATCTCTTTCGCCTTAATCCCCGTCCACTGTGAGAAGAATTTCAGGAAATCGTTCGCGGAACGGCGCGCTTTGATGATGCGATGCGTTTTGTCATCACTCGACAGCACCATAAACGGTACCTGGAAGTTCTGCTGGAATTTATCATCGTGAGCCAGATACTGCACTTCTTTACCGCGCTCCTTAAACGCCAGACCGTGGTCAGAGAAATAGACCATCGAGAAGCTATCGCCGCTGTTGCGCAGCTGCGCGTACAGCTTGCTGAGCAGATCGTCGGTTTGCGTCATGGTGTACAGATAACACGAGGTCTCTTTGGATTGCACAAACTCCGCATATTTTCCCCCGGTACGATCGCATGCCTGCGGGTGTGACCCCATCAGGTGCAGGACGATCAGCTGCGGCTGGGTGCGCTGAGTGGCAAAGACCTGCGCGGTCATTTTTAGCAACGCTTCATCTTTTGTGTTTTTATCGGCTTCGAAATCACCGCTTTTCAGGAACTGTACCTCGTCGGCACGCTTCGCGATGCTGGCAATGGCGGTATCATACTCGCCGATCTGCCCCTGGTTGGAGAACCACCACGTCTGAAAACCTGCCCGGTTGGCCAGGGTGACAAAATTATCCTGAAACTGCGGTTTTCCATCCACGACACGGTTGAGCGTCAGACCGAGAGATTTCTGCGTCGAACCGCTGGCCGCCACGTAATCGGTAAACAGCGTACCGTTGACGGAGCTGGCAAACGGCGTGTTATCCCAGTGACCGCCAAACGCGCCGAGCGCATCGCGACGCGCGCTTTCACCGATCACCACCACATAGGTGTGATACTTCGGTTTCACCGCCAGCACGTTCCAGGTATCTTTCATGGTGGAAAGCTCGGCCATACGCGCCTGCTCGTCGAGCACTTCCTCGTTATTCACTACCACGTCTTTAACGAAGCGAAACACCGGATACCCGGTATCTTTAAGCTTAAACACGCCGCCCCAGGCCAGATTTTGTACCGGCGCAACAAAAAACGTCACTACGCTAAAGGCCAGGCACAGGCTTTCAATTTTACCCCATGTTTTTTTCCCGACCTGCTTACGGCGAACCGCAATCACGCCGAGAGCAAAAATGAAAAGGCCAACCACGTAGTTGTACCACGGGAAGATCGTCAGGATCTCTGTAGACTCTTCCATATTGGTGGAGTGGAGCGCCAGCAGGGTATTAAAGTTCGGCGCGCCATAGGCCTGGCCGAACGGGAAATAGGCGGCAGCCACCAGAGAACAGATCCCGATAAGCACTTTCTGCATGCGCGGTGCGCTTCGCCATAGCAGGTGAAGAATGCAGGTGAACCCGACGGCATAAAGCAGGCTAAAGGGGTAGCCAAGAGCAAAGTTAATTAACAGCGATTGCAAAAAATAAAATCCCGTCCACGGGCTTAGGGCCCGGCTGCGGGTAACAAGTGTATCAATCAGGGTTACGTTCATAGATCACTATCACGAAAACGCCATGTGCTCACCCTGGCGTCAAGGGTCAAAGCCTGCCGGACAGTGCGTGGAAAGGGAATGGAGGTCCGCTTCAGCGAGCCGCAAATTGTGCAGGGCTGCAAGAAGATAGTGCGAGCGTGAATTAAGGTCAACAGTTGCTAAACAGATGTTTTGCGAAGGGGGCTGCAAATCCGCAAAAATAATCAGGAAAAAGCGAGTTTACAACGAAAGTGTGACAGGAAAATGAAGCGGCGTGCCGCGACGCCGCTTAGTGAGAAGATTTGTCGTCCTGATGCGGTTTGGCGTTAAACATATCGCACAGCATGTTCAACAGCATTAGACGCACTTTAAAAGGAGAGTGGGTAAACACGTTCATACACCTCTTGAATTCATTCATAAGACCTCCTGATTCATGATCCCTTCGATCCGTGAAGGGTGACTGCATTACATACAGATATAGCACAGGCTATATTGTATAGCTATGGCTAATTCGTTAATTTTTTGTGCTTGTAGAGCTATGGTTTACAATGTGCGCTCCGTTACAGGGCGCTGGAAGCGTCAACCCATTGAGGAAGCACAATGAACCGTCGCGCAGGTAAGCCAACAACAAAAAAAACGACGCAACTGGTGAACGTTGAAGAACATGTGGAAGGCTTCCGCCAGGTGCGTGAGGCGCACCGCCGGGAGCTGATTGATGATTATGTCGAACTGATCTCCGATCTGATTCGTGAAGTTGGAGAAGCGCGCCAGGTGGATATGGCCGCACGCCTGGGGGTGTCGCAGCCAACCGTTGCCAAAATGTTAAAACGTCTGGCGTCGGTCGGGCTGATCGAGATGATCCCCTGGCGCGGGGTGTTTCTCACCGCTGAAGGCGAAAAGCTGGCGCAGGAGAGCCGCGAGCGCCATCAGATCGTCGAGAATTTTTTACTGGTGCTGGGCGTCAGCCCGGAAATTGCCCGTCGGGATGCCGAAGGTATGGAACACCACGTCAGCGAAGAGACGCTGGTGAAGTTCCGCGAATTTACGCTCAAATATGGCCCCGCCGCTGAATGAACATCCC
>NZ_JABMCU010000147.1:0-11235 GCF_013179605.1 Enterobacter sp. CM29
ACGTCCAGAGCGGTAGTGGGTTCGTCAGCGATCAGTAATTTGGGATGGTTTATCAGCGCCATCGCAATCATCACGCGCTGGCGCATACCGCCGGAAAGCTGATGCGGGTAAGCCTTAAGGCGCATCTCTGCGGCCGGGATCTGCACCTTCTCCAGGATCTGTAGCGCAACCGTCATCGCCTCAGCCCGGGAGAGCGTTTGATGGCGCATCACCGCTTCACTGAGCTGATCGCCAAGCGTGAAAGCCGGGTTGAGCGAGGTCATGGGCTCCTGGAATATCATCGCCAGCTCGCTGCCGCGCAGATTGGCATACTCGCGCGGCGAGAGCTTGCGCAGATCGTGGCGGCGGAAGTGCATCTCCCCACTGACGATCCTGGCGCTGGCAGGCAATAACCCCATCAGCGCCAGGGAAGTGATGCTTTTACCGCAGCCGGACTCGCCCACCAGCGCCAGCGTTTCGCCCGCCCTTACCGTCAGCGAGATATCTTCGAGCACACTCACCGGCGAGCCCGCGAATTTAACGTTGAGGTTTTGCAGCCGCAGTACGGGAGTGGAATCCTTAAAGGGTATCGTCGTCATAGCGTGGAATCGTCCTCAAGGTGGATGGCCTGAATCAAGGCGGTTTGCAGGCTGAGCAGGTGTTCGCGCATGGCGGCCGCAGCTTCATTAGGCTGGCGATGAATAATCGCTGACATGATTTTGTGATGGTGGTCGTTGTAGTTCTCGACACGTTCGGGGGTGCGGGCAAGCTCGCGTAAATACTGCCAGCCGGGCTCCCGGCGGACGGCATCTATCGCATCGAAAAGCCCTAGCATCAGGCGGTTGCCGGCTGCTTCCGCAATGGCGCGGTGAAAGGCGCTATCCCACAGTTCGTTAAGATCGCGGTCATCCGGGCTGACCTTGTCAATGCGTTCCAGCATGCGCTGCATGAGCGCGAGGTTTTCCCTGGTGGCACGCAGTGCCGCAAGTCGGGCTAAGCCGGGTTCGAGCTGTAGTCGAGCTTCCATGACTTCCAGCAGGTTGGTTTGCTGAACCAATCCCTGAAGCGCCAACGGCTCAACAGGGGCAGCCGGACCAATGAAGGTACCTTTGCCCTGCTTGCGCCAGATCCGCCCTTCTTCTTCCAGCACGTCCAGCGCGCGACGCACTTCGCGTCGTCCTACGCCGAGTGTTTCCGATAGCTCACGTTCAGTGGGCAGCGGAGTGCCTGGTGTTGACTCGTGCTGGTTGATAAGCCCGCGCAACTGGTCAAGCGCGGTGCTGGAATTTGCTAAAACCCGTGAAGGTTTTTCCATATTGGTTCGCTCGCTTTCATCATGACTTTATTTTTATTAACGATAAGTTATTGATATGACGGACTACTTATCGTGCTAATGATTAAGCAATAAGCGAACCAATAACGCATTGGTTCATGAGTTTTCTGAAGAATGACAGGTAACTGAATGATTTCTTATGAATTATTTTTACATAATTATTACATATCAACATGAGGGCAGAAGGTGAGATGGAGACATAATGCACAATAACAGTGCGAATTTCGCACCAATAATGTGCATTTGTTAATAAATTGCACTTTGTTTATTAAATTCTTGTTAATGAAAATAGAATGAGAATAGGTGAGTTTTTAGGGGGTATAAAACGACGAAAGCCTGAATCATTTCTGATTCAGGCTTTCTGAATAGTGGCGGAACGGACGGGACTCGAACCCGCGACCCCCTGCGTGACAGGCAGGTATTCTAACCGACTGAACTACCGCTCCACTGTTCCCGTTTGGGGAACGAGGCGAATATTACGGTTTGCCTCTGAACTCGTCAACGCTTTTTCTCAGGTTTTGAATCGTTTGCTGCAAAAACCACCCAAACGGCGATTTAACAAACGTTTCCGCCTTTTTTCATCCACGCCACAGACAGCTTCCGCCCTTCTTCTGCACTAAATCGAGGCGAGATTCGTGGTTCATTAGCTCTTCATCACTGGCTAAAACAACCCGCAGGCGATTAGCCTGGCGCACGACACGCTGAATGCCGCCTTCATCCCGCGTCTGCTGGGATTCATTTTCCATACTGAATTTTATCGACGTTTGCCCGCCGGTCATGGTCAGGTATACATCGGCCAGGATCTGGGCATCGAGCAATGCGCCGTGCAGGGTACGCTTGGTGTTGTCTATCTCATAGCGAGAGCACAGGGCATCAAGGCTGTTACGCTTGCCGGGGAACATCTTCCTTGCCAGCGCCAGGCTATCCGTGACTTTACAGAACGTATTGGTCTTTGGAATATCGCGGTTGAGCTTGCTGAACTCATAGTCCATAAAGCCGATATCGAACGACGCGTTATGAATGACAAGTTCTGCACCTCTGATGTAGTCGAGAAATTCATCCGCGACATCGGCGAAGGTGGGCTTATCCAGCAAAAACTCATCGGCAATCCCGTGAACGCCGAACGCTTCCGGATCCACCAGCCGATCGGGTTTGAGGTAAACGTGGAAGTTGTTGCCCGTAAGACGACGGTTCACCACTTCAACGGCACCAATCTCAATGATTTTGTGCCCTTCGTAGTGGGCGCCAATCTGGTTCATACCGGTGGTTTCGGTATCAAGAACAATCTGGCGAGTAATTGCAGTGCTCATAGCGGTCATTTATGTCAGACTTATCGTTTTACTGAACGTTTCAAATACAGGAAGTCTACCAGAGATGCGTAAACAGGTAGAAATTTTCACCGATGGATCTTGTCTCGGTAACCCAGGGCCCGGCGGCTATGGTGCCATTATGCGCTATCGCCAGCATGAAAAAACATTTAGTGAAGGCTATTTCCTGACCACCAACAACCGCATGGAGTTGATGGCGGCCATCGTGGCGCTGGAAGCCTTAAAAGAACATTGTGACGTGGTGCTGAGTACCGACAGCCAGTATGTTCGCCAGGGCATTACCCAATGGATCCACAACTGGAAAAAGCGCGGCTGGAAAACGGCAGAGAAAAAACCCGTCAAGAATGTCGATCTCTGGAAGCGTCTTGATGCCGCCCTCGGTCAGCACGAAATCAAATGGGAGTGGGTAAAGGGGCACGCCGGTCACCCTGAAAACGAACGCTGTGACGAGCTGGCTCGCGCGGCGGCATCAAACCCAACCCATGAGGATGCAGGTTATCAACCTGAATCCTGATCACGGTTTTTTGTACTGCCGCGTGGCACCCACGGTCTGGCGGATCCGCGTTTTTGATTTGCTTTGCTTCATTGGGTTGAGCGTAAGGGGGATCGTCCTCTTACGCGCGACAATAAATTGCATGCAGCCCAGCGCGGGTAAATGGGTACTTAATAAGACCCCGCCTTTACGCGTCCAGGGGATGACCTGAAAACCCCCGTAGCTCAGCACTTCGAAATTTAACAATGAAAGCCAGTCCAGCTGGCGCATCATGGTAAACATCCGGCTGTTATATGGCGCCGTGCGGCGCAGAACGGGCGTCAGTTTACGTAGCCCGATCAGACTCAGCGGATTAAAACCGCTCAGGATCAGCCAGCCGTCATCAATCAAAACGCGGTCGGCTTCACGCAGCAGACGATGGGGATCGCTGCACCAGGGCAGCGTGTGAGCGAGCAGACAGGCATCAATGGATTTTTCCGCAAAAGGCAAATGCAGCGGATCAGCCTTCACCTGAACCGGGGAGCCATTAAGCGATACGCTAACCTGATGCGAGATAGCGCAGCTTTCGGTATTGATTTCTGCGCTCAGATTGCCAATCTTAAGCAGGTGAAAACCATACATTTTCGCGAGCCAGGGTTTAAGCTGAAGTTCTAAGGCCTCGCGATAATATTCACCCCAGGGCAACTCTGCCCAACGTTCCGGTGGTGCGACAGTCTGAGGTATCCTTGCCGGTTTCATCAAAACACCCGCCACGCTATAAGAGGTAATGCATGAATCTTATCAGTATTTCCGCCTTTCAGGACAATTACATCTGGGTTTTAGTCGATGACGATCGCAGATGCATCATTGTTGATCCCGGCGAATCCGTACCGATCCTGCACGCGATAGAAGAAAACGACTGGCAGCCTGAAGCGATCCTCCTTACCCATCACCATCACGATCATGTCGGCGGTGTTCCCGATCTCCTTGCGCGCTATCCCCATATTCCCGTCTACGGACCAGCAGAGACACAGGATAAGGGTACGACGCAAGTTATCGAAGAAGGCGAAAGTATCTTCATACTCGGGTGCGAGTTTTCCGTATTTGCTACGCCAGGTCACACTTCCGGTCATCTCTGTTTCTACAGCAAACCTTATCTTTTTTGTGGCGACACGCTGTTTTCCGGCGGCTGTGGAAGGCTGTTTGAAGGCACGCCAGAACAGATGTATCAATCTTTACAAAAAATTAATGCTCTGCCAGCCGACACCGTAATTTGTTGCGCACATGAGTATACATTAGGGAATATGAAGTTTGCTGCAAGCGTACTACCAGAGGATCGGGCGATTCAGGATTATTACCAGAAAGTGAAGGAGTTACGTGCAAAAAACCAAAAAACACTCCCCGTAATTCTGAAAAATGAGCGACAAATAAATTTATTTTTAAGAACGAATGACGTTGATTTAATTAATAAAATTAATCAAGAAACAAATTTGTTACAACCTGAAGCGCGATTTGCATGGTTAAGGTCAAAGAAAGATAACTTCAGATAATTGCGGGTTGCCTTTTCAAAATTTCGCCGTTATCATCGCTCGTCTTTTAAGCAACTATTGACACACACATGAAGGCAAAAGCGATATTACTCGCCTCTGTCCTGCTTGTAGGTTGCCAGTCACAAAACGGCAGCAACGTACAACAGCACGCACAGAGCCTTTCTGCGGCTGGTCAAGGGGAAGCAGGGAAGTTTACGAGTCAGGCGCGATGGTTGGACGATGGGACATCCTTCGCGCAGGAACAAGACTTGTGGGCCTCTATTGGCGACGAGCTAAAGATGGGAATTCCGGAAAACAGCCGGATTCGCGAACAGAAACAGAAGTATTTGAGAAATAAGAGCTATCTCCACGATGTAACATTACGGGCAGAGCCGTATATGTACTGGATAGCAGGGCAAGTTAAGAAACGTAACATGCCTATGGAACTGGTACTACTACCCATAGTGGAGAGCGCTTTTGACCCGCACGCGACGTCTGGCGCCAATGCAGCAGGCATCTGGCAGATCATTCCGAGCACAGGGCGAAATTATGGTTTAAAGCAGACCCGCAACTACGATGCGCGTCGTGATGTTGTCGCTTCAACGACAGCCGCTCTCGACATGATGCAACGTCTGAACAAGATGTTTGACGGCGACTGGTTATTGACTGTCGCGGCGTATAACAGTGGTGAAGGTCGTGTACTGAAGGCAATGAAAGCGAATAAAGCGCGTGGAAAATCTACAGACTTCTGGTCGCTCTCACTGCCACAGGAAACAAAGATTTACGTACCGAAAATGCTGGCATTGAGTGACATTCTCAAGAACAGCAAACGTTACGGTGTACAACTGCCAACACCAGACGAAAGTCGTGCACTGGCGCGTGTCCGCCTCAGCAGCCCTGTTGATATTCAACAGGTTGCTGATATGACGGGTATGTCGGTAAGTAAGCTTAAAACCTTTAATGCAGGTGTTAAAGGCTCCACGCTGGGTGCAAGCGGCCCGCGCTATGTGATGGTTCCGCAGAAACACGCGGAGCAGTTACGTGAGTCTTTAGCTTCGGGTGAAATTGCAGCCGTTCAGTCTACGCTGATTGCTGATACGTCGCCTGTAAGCAGCCGCAGCTATAAGGTGCGTTCAGGTGATACGCTTTCAGGTATTGCATCACGTCTTGGCGTGAATACGAAAGATCTCCAGCAGTGGAATAATCTGCGCGGATCCGGTCTGAAAGTGGGTCAAACGCTGACCGTAGGTGCAGGTAGCAGCGCACAGCGTCTCGCTAAAAACAGCGATAGCATTACCTATCGCGTACGTAAAGGCGACTCGCTGTCCAGTATTGCTAAGCGTCACGGCGTAAACATCAAAGATGTGATGCGCTGGAACAACGATACTGACAACCTGCAACCTGGCGACCAGCTGACGTTGTTTGTGAAAAACAGCGCTACGCCAGATTCCTGATAGTACGATCGCTTATTAAAAAGGCACCGATTCCCCTCGGTGCCTTTTTTGTTTATCCCGCTTTTTGCGCTTCAGCCATAATGGTGTCGCTGGTAAACGAACCATCGTCATGCAATTCAAAGTACGCCTTGACATCAGCAGAGGCACTCTCCTGATACAATCGGATCGCCTGAGTTAATGCCTCCGGTGTGCGCATCCGTGCAATCCATGACGTGAACTCCAGCGACAAACGGTCGGTTATCAATGAGCGTGAAATCAAGCCAGCTTCGGTGATAAACGTAAGCCACTCTCCACTGGAGTAGTTTTGCACGTGCGAGGTATCACGCAGCGCTTCAACCGTCTGGAGCCAGATATTCCGTACCGGATGCCCGGGAGACATCACGTCCATGATGATGAATATTCCGCCCGGTTTGAGCACGCGTTTCACTTCCCGTAATGCCTGCCCCACATCATGCCAGTGGTGTGCAGAGTAACGGCTAATCACAGCCTCAAAGGATGCATCCTCAAAGGGTAAAGATTCAGCGTAGCCCTGGCGCGTCGTGACGTTATTCAGCCCTTTCGCTTTCGCCGCTTCAGCAACCACATCCAGCATCTGGCTCGATAAGTCATACGCCGTCACCTGAGCAACCTGCTGTGCGGCGGTAAAACTGGCGTGCCCCGCTCCGCAGCCTAAGTCCAGCACGTGCGCGTCAGGAAACGCGGCGAGCCGTTCGCCGAGACGTACCAGATCGCGGCCAGAGGCATGTACGGCACTGCTCAGGTAGGCACTTGCCTGAGAACCAAACTGTTTTTCGACGTTGTCATGATGGGAGTGTGTTGTTGTCATGTTGCTGTCCTTTTATGGGTTAAAAAATAAAGGGCAGCACCCGCACAGGCCTGCCCCACGGCAGACCTGACGCACCATTATTTATCAGGTTTGCCGGGACTGAATTCGACTAGTAGAGGATTATGATCGGAGGCGCGCGTCACCAGAACGGAGGCGTCGTGCACGCTTAAACCCCGATAGAAGACAAAATCGAGAGGACGACCAAACGCTTTCTTGCGCTGGTCATCGTTAAAACGAACTTCACGCAGCGACATTTCACGCGCGAAGCGGTACAACGCGTTCATACGCGGACGGCTCCAGGCATTGAAGTCCCCGGCCATAATGATCGGCCCACTGTGATGAGCAATCTGGTCGCCGATGGGAAGTAACTGCTTACTGTACACATCAACACCCAGGCTGAAGTTCACCGCATGAATGTTTACCACCATCAGCAGACGGGTGTCGGGCAACGGATAGACCGTGACCAGCGCTGATTTTGCCAGACGCAGGATCGGTTCACGTTCACGCAGCGGGCAGCAATAGACCGGATGTGCGGCTGAAAGGGTCATCACCCCGGAAGGATGCTGTGGCAGAACAAAGGCAGGCACCTGATCGGCTGCAAGATAGTTCGTCGTTGCAAACCTGACCAGTTCAGGCGTGGTTTGCGCCTCCTGTAACAGAACCAGATGCGCATCTTTACCAAAATTTTGAAGTACGGATAACCACTCCGCACGCTGTTGCTTAAAGATGTTCCACACCAGTACGCGAATTTTTTCGTCACTGCTTAATGGAGTGCCCGCTGGTAATGCCTGGCTAAGGCTCGCAAACGACCCCGGAGGCAAGATCCTCTCCGCAGGCATTCCGGCAACATAACGCATGGCATAGGTATTTTTTCGCACTTTTGGAAACGGCCTCTGTAACATGAACCAGCCCGGAAAACGGACTGGTTCTAATGTTATAGGGATTTTAGGTCACACTTTCAACGCAATTACTGAGAAACCGCTTTCCAGTTTTGTAAGCAAGCACTTACTGATACTTATCCAAGTGCGACGCGAGCGGGTTTATCAAGCCGTCCACTAAGACCAATAAGGAGGAAAGCGATAAGCACAATTACCGCACCAATCCATGGCGTTTGGGTTAATCCAACATGTTCAACCACCTGCCCACCGATAACCGAACCGAGTGCGATACCGATATTAAATGCGGCGATATTCAGCCCAGATGCGACATCCACCGCATTAGGCGTATAACGTTCGGCTTTCTGCACAACATATACCTGCAATCCCGGCACGTTACCAAAAGCGAATATCCCCATAACCAACACCGTTACCAGCGCGGCGTATTGCATCGATGCGGTGAACTGGAAAATCATCAGCAGGGCAACCAGGGCGGCGAAGATGAATTTCAGCGCCGGTACCGCACCATGCTTATCCGCAAGCTTCCCGCCCCAGATATTGCCGATTGCGACGGAGATACCGTAGCCCAGTAAAATCCAGCTCACCGCGCCCGGAGAAAAACCAGCCAGTTCCTGCATCATCGGTGCAAGGAAGGTGAACGCAGTGAACACACCTCCATAACCCAGGGCCGTAACGGCATAGATCAGCAGCAGGCGCGGGTGTGTCAGAACTTTAACCTGATCGCTCAGGCTGGCGCTCGCGCGTCCCGGAATACTGGAGGGCACCAGCAGCAGGCTGGCTACCAGAGCAATCACGCCCAACAGCGATACCGCGAGGAAGGTTTCACGCCAGCCAAAATGTTGTCCGATAAACGTTCCTAACGGCACGCCGGTGACCAGCGCGACGGTTAAGCCACCAAACATAATCGCAATGGCTGACGCCGCTTTCTCTTTTGGCACCAGACTGGTTGCAATCGTGGAACCGATGGAGAAGAAGACACCGTGCGCGAGGCCTGTCAGCAGGCGGGCAATGACCAGCGTGGAGTAATCCGGTGACTGCCACGCCAGAATATTGCCAGCGGTGAAGAGCACCATCAGGGCAACTAACAGTTGTTTACGTGGAAAGCGTCCAGTCAGTGCGGTCAGCACAGGCGCCCCAACAGCGACGCCTAACGCGTAAATAGATACCAGCAGCCCGGCAGAAGGCAGCGAGATAGCGAGTTGTTCAGCAATGGTAGGAACAAGTCCTACAATAACAAATTCGGTCGTGCCAATTGCGAAGGCACTGATCGTCAGGGCAAGAAGCGCCAGTGGCATAAAATACTCCGTCTCTTCAGGATTAAGATGACAGGCAGTATGCGCCAGTGTTTAAATAACAAAAATGGTTAGAATCTCAATAGAATTTTGCAGGTGATGCAATAATGAAAGCCACATCGGAAGAACTGACTGTCTTCGTTGCCGTTGTTGAAAGCGGCAGCTTCAGCCGTGCTGCCGAACAGCTCGGACAGGCGAACTCCGCCATCAGCCGCTCGGTGAAAAAGCTGGAGATGAAGCTCGGGGTGAGCCTGCTCAACAGAACAACGCGGCAGCTCAGCCTGACGGAAGAAGGTGAACGTTATTTTCGACGCGTGCAGTCCGTTTTGCAGGAGATGGCGGCAGCAGAAACGGAAATCATGGAATCTCGCAGCACGCCGCGTGGGCTGCTGCGCATAGATGCGGCGACGCCGGTCGTGCTGCATTTCCTGATGCCGTTGATTAAACCCTTCCGCGAACGCTACCCGGAGATGACCCTGTCTCTGGTCTCCTCTGAGACGTTCATTAACCTGATTGAGCGTAAAGTTGACGTGGCGATCCGCGCGGGAACCCTGACGGATTCAAGTTTACGCGCTCGCCCTCTGTTCACCAGCTACCGCAAAATTATCGCGTCACCGCAATATATTGCAGAGCATGGCAAACCTGAGACCGTTGAGGAGCTGAAGCAGCACCTGTGTCTGGGCTTTACGGAGCCTGTCTCGCTGAACACCTGGCCCGTGGCCTGTCATGACGGACAACTTCATGAGATCATCTGCGCACTTTCGTCTAATAGCGGGGAAACGCTGAAACAGCTATGTCTTGAAGGAAACGGGATCGCCTGTTTATCAGACTATATGATTGATAAGGAAATAGCCGCGGGCCAGCTAGTTGAGCTAATGGCTGACAAACGCTTACCTGTAGAGATGCCTTTTAGCGCGGTGTATTACAGTGACAGAGCGGTAAGTACGCGCATACGCGCATTTATCGACTTCCTTAGTGAGCATATAAAAACAGCTCCCGGAGGAGCTGTATGAGGGTTTAAAGGCACAGAGGGAGGGTTGTTATTAATCCCAGTTAGGTGCTAACCCTTCGGGGCTGACCAGACGATCGTTGCATTCCAGTGCAGCGATCGCTTTTTTGTCTTCATCATCGAGCTGGAGATCCCACGCTAACAGGTTACTTGCCAGGTTTTCACGTTTGGTTGAAGACGGGATCACGGCATATCCTTCACCTATCGCCCATGCCAGGATCACCTGTGCAGCTGTTGCATTGTGTTTTTCAGCGATGCGCGCAATCACTTCATCTTTCAGGGCCTTACCATATGCCAGCGTCATGTACGAGGTGATGTGAATGCCATGCTGTTTCGCCCAGTCCACAACTTTGCGGTTTTGCAGGTAAGGAGAGAGTTCAATCTGGTTAGTAGCAATATTCTCTTTACCCACTGCGGCAATGGCTTTTTCCATCAACGGGATAGTGAAATTCGAGATACCAATTTCACGCGTCAAGCCCTGCTCTTTTGCTTCCAGCAGCGCCTGCATGAACTCTTCTACGGAGAAGGCATCGCCAGGTGATGGCCAGTGGATCAGCGTCAGATCAACATAATCAGTACGCAGCTTTTTCAGACTTTCCTTCAGGCTCAGGATCAGCTTGTCTTTGCTGAGGTTCTCAATCCAGATTTTGGTGGTGATGAAAAGCTCATGGCGCGGTACACCGCTCTCCTCGATAGCCTGACCTACGGCAGCTTCGTTGTCATAAATCTGCGCCGTATCAATAGCGCGATAGCCCAACTCGAGTGCGGTTTTAACAGATGCGATAACAACGTCGTCCTTCAGGCGAAAAGTGCCCAGACCCAGTGCAGGGATAGTCATATCATTCCTCAATCGTTATGTTCGTAAACTGAGGAGGATTATCGCTGTGGTTGTTATATCGAAAAAGATCGTAAAATGCAGAGGATTTTTGCTAATTTCGCAATAGTAAAACGACAGATAAGAAAAAAGCCCTGAGCGTTAGCTCAGGGCTTTTAATAAGTGGCGGAACGGACGGGACTCGAACCCGCGACCCCCTGCGTGACAGGCAGGTATTCTAACCGACTGAACTACCGCTCCACCGAATACTTCTGTAACCACCGGATTAATGCACCGGCTTAC
>NZ_JABMCU010000148.1:0-11208 GCF_013179605.1 Enterobacter sp. CM29
AACGGATAAAATGCCTGCCGCCATTTTGCCGCCACTACTAAAGAAAAAGGGGCTACGCTTTCACGTAACCCCTTGTTTTATTTGGTGGAGCTGGCGGGAGTTGAACCCGCGTCCGAAATTTCTACATCCTCGGTACTACATGCTTAGTTTGTCTTTACATTCGCACGCCAGCTGCGGACAAACACGCCACTAACGAACTAGCCTGATTAGTTTTAACGCTTCAACCCCAGGCAGGGCTTCCACGCGATCTCTTTTGGGTTTGACCTCTCTTTGATCCCCGTCTTAAGAGCGGAAGCTAGGGAGAGAGGGCTCTTAGCAGGTTATTAAGCTGCTAAAGCGTAGTTTTCGTCGTTTGCGACTATTTTTTTGCGGCTTTTAACGAGGCAAACCGCCCCTCGGCATGCACCTTGGGTTTCGCAAATCCCGTCGAATCCAGAATCAGCCCCAATAGTGTTGAAATCAGTATACCAGATTTCACTTCCTCGATACCAGCCCGAAACGCTAACTTATTGAATAGTACAATAAGCGCGCAGAATCAACGTCCTGCGTTTTTCATGATACGTGCTTTGTCGAGCTGCCACTCGCGTGCTTTCAGGTCAGTACGCTTGTCGTGCTGTTTCTTACCTTTTGCCACGCCGATTTTCACTTTGCACCAGGCGTTTTTCCAGTACAAAGAGAGCGCAACTACGGTGAAGCCTTCGCGGTTGATGCGTCCGTAGAGGGATTCCAGCTCGCGCTTGTTCAGCAGCAGCTTACGGGTGCGGGTTGGATCGCAAACGTAATGTGAAGAGGCGACGGTCAGCGGCGTAAAGTTCGCGCCGAACAGGAAGGCCTCACCGTCTTTCAGGATCACGTAGCTGTCGCCGATGTTGGCTTTCCCGGCACGCAGCGATTTTACTTCCCAGCCCTGCAACGCAAGGCCGGCCTCGAATTCTTCTTCGATGAAATACTCGTGGCGAGCACGCTTGTTGAGCGCAATGGTCGCCGAACCAGGTTTATGTGCTTTTTTCTTCGTCATAAGTGTCGTAAAGCCGTCGGTAATCTGATTTTAAAAAGTCACCTCATTGCGTCCTGTGAGGTCTAACGCGCTATCTTAGCACGAGATAAGGCTTAGCGTTTTTTTAACAGGTGATAAATGTTATTATTTGTCTGTTGTGTGACCATGGAAAATGCTATGCCTCAGATTAGCCGTACTGCGCTTGTTCCCTACAGCGCGGAACAAATGTATCAGTTAGTGAACGACGTTCAGTCGTATCCGGAATTTATTCCAGGATGCACGGGTAGCCGGGTGCTGGAATCTGGCCCGACGCAGATGACTGCGGCCGTGGATGTCTCCAAAGCGGGGATCAGCAAAACGTTCACCACGCGCAATACCCTGACGAGCAATCAGAGTATTTTGATGCATCTGGTGGATGGTCCGTTTAAAAAACTGATGGGAGGGTGGAAGTTTACGCCACTGAGCGCTGACGCCTGCCGCATTGAGTTTCATCTGGATTTTGAATTTACCAATAAGCTGATCGAACTGGCGTTTGGCCGAATATTTAAAGAGCTGGCCTCGAATATGGTTCAGGCGTTCACCACGCGCGCCAAAGAGGTTTACAGTGTCGCATAAGATTGCTGTTGAGGTGGTGTATGCGCTGCCGGAGAAGCAGTATTTGCAGCGCGTGACGCTTGAAGAGGGCGCCACCGTTGAGGCGGCTATCCGGGCCTCCGGCATCCTTGAACTTCGCCGTGATATTGACCTGGCGAAGAATAAAGTCGGCATTTATAGCCGTCCGGTTAAGCTCGGTGATGTGCTGAAAGAGGGCGACAGGGTTGAAATCTATCGTCCGCTGATTGCCGACCCGAAAGAGTTGCGCCGTCAGCGAGCAGAGAAATCCGGTAAGTAGCCAAATAAACATACACAAAAAAGGTGCTCATTGAGCACCTTTTTGCGTTGCTGGCACCTGATTATTTGGTCAGGGCAGGCTTGTTGTCGATGTTGGTCAGCACACCGGCACTGCTGAAGGTCAGCGTCAGGGTTTGCTGGGTCACATCTTCATGACCAGGCTGCTGGCGGAATACATAGAACCACGTATTTGTGCCGAACGGATCGGACATCATCGGGGTTCCCAGGGCATAAGCGACCTGCTGTTGTGTCATACCTACGCGGATTTTGGACACATCGTTAGGAGTAAGGTAGTTCCCCTGGTTGATGTCAGGACGGTAAACCACTTTCTCCAGAGTGGAACAGCCTGCGGTCAACATCAGAAGAACCGCTGCGGCAGCGGTCAGCGTTTTACAGCGCATAGTGATTTGATTCCTTTTCGGGCCCGAGCAGTACGCGGCTCATATGTAATATGCCGATGATAATAGACCTTGCCCCACTTTGAAACTGGTCTGGCGGCGTTTTTGTTGTTCTGTATGACCCTGAGATCCCGAAAAAGTTTATGCCGCCAGCAGTTCTTTCGCATTCGCGAGCGTATTACGGGTGACTTCACTGCCCCCCAGCAGGCGTGCCAGCTCCTGCAAGCGTGAGCGTTTATCCAGCGGTTTCATGTGCGTTTCCGTCATTTCGCCATCGGTTTCCTTGCTAACGATAAAGTGGTGATGACCACAGCCGGCGACCTGCGGCAGGTGAGTCACACACATAACCTGCGTCGATTCACCCAACTGACGCAGCAGTTTGCCGACAACGGCCGCGGTCGGGCCGCTGATACCCACATCCACTTCATCGAAAATCAACGCCGGGGTTTCCATTTTACGGGCGGTAATCACCTGAATGGCCAGGGCGATACGCGACAGTTCACCGCCAGAAGCCACTTTCGAAATCGCCTGTAAAGGCTGGCCCGGGTTGGTGGTGACGCGGAATTCTACGCGGTCTGCGCCTTCCGCCGTCAGGTGATGCTCTTCAAAGCGAACATCAATAGTGAACACCCCATGCGGCATCGCCAGCGTATGCATGCTGTCGGTAATATGCTGGCTAAGCTCCAGAGCATAGTGCTGTCGCACGTCGTGCAGCCGTTTCGCCGTTTCCAGCGCCTGCTGATGATGCAGATTAACCGCCAGAGACAAGGTTTCGAGGGAATCGGCCTGATCGTCCAGCTGCTGCTGTTCCTCCAGCAGAGACTGATAGTAATTCGGCAGCTCTTCCGGGGTAACGTGATGCTTACGCGCCAGTGAAATCTGACGGGAGATGCGTTGCTCAAGCTCGAACAGACGGTTCGGGTCGAGATCCAGACGTTCACAGTAGTGGCGCAGCTCATCCCCGGCTTCTGAAATCTGAATCGCGGCTTCTTCCAGCATTTCCAGTACGCCAGAAAGCTTATTGTCCATGCCGGTCAGTTCGGTAACAAGCTGACGCACGGTATACAGCTGGCTCTGCAAATTCACGTCTTCGCCATCCGCCAGCATGTTCAGGGCATTCTGGCTGATGGAAAGCAGCTGACCACTGTTGGCCAGACGCTTGTACTCCTCCTCGATTTGCTCAAATTCACCCGCCTGAGGGTTAAATTCGTTCAGCTCTTTCAACTGATATTCCAGCAGCTCGGCGCGCGCGGTACGCTCCTGGCTTTGCTGTTGATGCTGCGCAAGTTCGCGGCAGCTTTGATGCCACTGACGATAGTGCTCCGCCATGAGTTGAGTAAGCGCGTACTCACCCGCGTAGCCATCGAGCAGGGCTTTCTGCTGTTCGGGTTTGATTAGCTGCTGGTGCGCGTGCTGACCATGGATCTGGATGAGCAGCTGGCCCAGCTCGCGAAGCTGGGAAAGGGGAACCGCTGTACCATTGATAAAACCGCGGGAGCGGCCGTCACTGCTGATAACGCGACGAAGTAAACACTCACGTCCATCTTCCAGCTGGTTCGCTTCCAGCCAGCGCAGGGCGGCAGGCGTGTCTTTTAACGAGAAGCGGGCGCAGAGATCGGCACGGGCCGCACCTGTGCGCACCATATCACCCTCTGCACGACCGCCGAGGCACAAGCCGAGGGCATCAATGGCAATGGATTTACCTGCACCGGTTTCACCGGTAATCGCCGTCATTCCGCTATGGAAGTCGATCTCAAGCTCACGAACAATGGCAAAGTTGCTGATGGTCAGTTGTGCCAGCATAATTGTTTTCCTGTATGAAAAACCATAACTGTGTTTGTATACAGTATAAACTGGTTTTATATACAGTAAAGCGCTGGATGTAAAATCAGAACAATTTTTTTGACCAGCCGAGTTTTGAGCTTAATGTATTGAAATAACTGTAATCTTTTGGATGGATAAGATTCAGGTGATAATCGCAGCGGCGAATGAGGACATCTTCTCCTTCCTGAATGGGAAGCGCAATCTGGCTGTCGCAGCTGATCTCCAGGTCGCTGCGGCGATGGGAAAAACGCAGGCGGATGGTGCTGTCGCCGTTTATCACCAGCGGACGCGCCGAGAGCGTATGCGGGAACATCGGCACCAGGGTGATCGCATCCAGCGAGGGCGTCAGGATTGGGCCTCCGGCTGAAAGCGAATAGGCAGTTGACCCCGTCGGGGTTGAAATAATCAGCCCGTCAGACCGCTGCGAGAAAGCGAAGATTTCGTCGATATAGACTTCGAACTCGATCATGTGCGCCACTTTACCAGGGTGGAGAACCACCTCGTTAATAGCGGTGCTGATGCGCTTCTGGCAGTCCTGCTGGCAGACCTGGGCTTCAAGTAAAAACCGTTTTTCACTGATATAGTGACCTTCCAGCACGTCCGCCAGCTGCTGTTGCGCATTGTCCGGGTCGAGGTCGGTCAGGAAACCAAGATTGCCACGGTTAATACCAATAACCTTAATATCATAGCGAGCCAGCGTTCGCGCCGCGCCCAGCATATTGCCGTCGCCGCCGACCACCACGGCGAGATCCGCCTGCTGGCCAATTTCCGCCAGCGTGCCGGTTCTGACGCTTTTAAGCTGCAACTCCTGGGCGATCTGCTGCTCGACCATCACTTCATAGCCTTTACCACACAGCCAGCGATACAACATTTCATGTGTCGTCAATGCGGTAGGGTGACGCGGATGGCCGACGATCCCAATACACCTGAAATGATTATTCATTTTCTGGAGGTCCTTGTGCCTGATGAATGATGACAATCTGCCTTGTTCCCTTGAATCCAGGAAACTGATCCCCATAATAAGCGAAGTTAGCGAGATGAATGCAGAAAAACGCGGAGAAATTCATGAGTAGTAAAGAACAGAAAACGCCTGAGGGGCAAGCCCCTGAAGAAATTATCACGGAACAGCACGATGAAGTTGAGGCAGTAGAGCCAGACACGTCTGCTGAGCAGGTGGACCCGCGCGATGAAAAAATTGCCAATCTGGAAGCTCAGTTGGTAGAAGCGCAGAATCGCGAACGCGATGGCGTACTGCGTATCAAAGCGGAAATGGAAAACCTGCGCCGTCGTACCGAGCTGGACGTTGAAAAGGCGCACAAATTTGCGCTGGAGAAATTCGTCAACGAACTGCTTCCGGTGATCGACAGCCTGGATCGCGCGCTGGAAGTGGCGGATAAAGCTAATCCGGATAACGCGGCGATGATTGAAGGCATCGAGCTGACGCTGAAATCCATGCTGGATGTGGTGCGTAAGTTCGGTGTTGAAGTGATTGCCGATACGGATGTACCGCTGGATCCAAACGTTCACCAGGCCATTGCGATGGTGGAATCCGAAGACGTTGCCGCGGGTAACGTGCTGGGCGTGATGCAGAAAGGGTATACCCTGAACGGTCGTACTATTCGCGCTGCGATGGTGACCGTGGCGAAAGCGAAAGCGTAATTTGCCGACCCGTAGTGCCGGGTGGCGGCTTCGCCTTACCCGGCCTACAACATTACTCGGCGATACTTTCGCGTAAAGGTTTAACGGGCAGGACCTTCACCTGCTTAATCATATTGTCCTGAACGTCCAGAATATCAATATCATACTGCTCAATGCGCACGCGCGTGCCTGCCGCCGGGATCTCTTCCAGCGCTTCCAGGATCATTCCGTTCATCGTCCGCGCTTCGTCTTCCGGCAAATGCCAGTTAAACGCTTTATTGATTTCACGAATGTTGGCGCTGCCGTCGATAAGCACTGACCCATCGTTTTGCGGGGTGACTTCTTCTGCAAGGGAAGGCGACATTGACGTGGTAAAGTCCCCGACAATCTCTTCCAGAATATCTTCGACCGTCACCAGCCCCTGTATGTCGCCGTATTCATCCACCACCAGACCGACTTTCTTCTTGTTTCGCTGGAACTTCACCAGCTGCGTGCTGAGTGGGGTGCCTTCCGGCACGTAGTAAATTTCGTCGGCGGCGCGCAGCATCACCTCTTTGGTGAACTCGTTTTTCTCAGTCATCAGACGATAGGCCTCGCGCACACGCAGCATGCTGATGGCATCGTCGAGAGAATCGCGATAGAGGACGATACGCCCGTGCGGGGAGTGCGTCAGCTGGCGGACAATGGCCTTCCAGTCGTCGTTAATATCAATCCCGACGATTTCATTGCGCGGCACCATGATGTCGTCAACGCTGACCTTTTCCAGATCCAGCACCGACAGGAGCATGTCCTGATTGCGACGGGAGATCTGCGAGCGGGATTCGTTCACGATGGTACGCAGTTCGTCTTTGCTGAGCGCGCTACTGATGGTGACGTCTGCCTTTATACCAACCATGCGCATCAGCACCCGTGTCACCATATTCAGCAGCCAGACCAGCGGCATCATCAGAATAAGCAGCGGTGCTAACAGGAAGCTGCTCGGGTAGGCGACTTTTTCCGGGTAAAGCGCCGCGATGGTTTTGGGTAGCACTTCCGCAAACACCAGTACCACAAACGTGAGCACACCTGTGGCAATCGCCACGCCTGCATTGCCGTACAGACGCATCCCGACGATGGTGCCCAGTGCAGAGGCGAGAATATTGACCAGGTTGTTACCGATAAGCACCAGGCTAATCAGACGGTCCGGCTTACGCAGAAGCTTTTCGACACGACGCGCGGCACGGTTACCCTGCTTGGCGCGATGACGTAACCGGTAGCGGTTCAGCGTCATCATGCCGGTTTCAGAGCCAGAGAAATAAGCGGAGATGACCACCATGATGACCAGAATGACGATCAGCGTGGTGGTAGAGATGTGTTCCAGGGGGAACTCCTTTTGTTACTTAGCCAGCAAATTGCTGTATGAAGCGGCTACCAAAATAGGCAAGCGTGAGAATGCCCGCACCCGCAACGTTGAACCAGACCACGCGACGACCGCGCCAGCCTTCATGATAATGGCCCCATAACAGGACAATATAGACAAACCACGCGATGATGGAGAGGACCGCTTTATCGATATTCTCCACGCTGAACAGGTTCTTCATATAAAACAAGCCCGTGCACAGCGTCAGCGTCAGCAAAACCACGCCGACCTGGGTGATGTGGAACATCTTACGCTCAATCACCATCAGCGGCGGCATTTCATGGTTAAACGCCAGCTTTTTATTTTTCAGCTGGTAGTCGATCCAGGCGAGCTGCATGGCGTAAAGGGCGGCGATGATCAGCGTCGCGTAGGAGAATAGAGACAGGCCGATATGCACCAGCATCCCCGGCGTGGCTTCCAGATGGGTAATAAACTCATTGGGCATGAACGTGGCTAACGCCAGGTTGATCAGCGCAAAGGCGTAGACTATCGGCAGCAGCAGCCAGCCACGATTTTTAGACGCGACAATGGTCATGACCGTACAGATCATCAGGCTGACCAGCGAGCCGACGTTCAGCACGCTCAGATTTTGCACGCTGCCGTCGCCGGGAATGATGCGTGATTCCAGCGCAAACGCATGGCTAATCAGTGCGATCACTGCCGAAAGAATAGCCATGCGCCGCCAGCCGCTGTTTTTTTGCAGCAGGCCAGGAATGATCAGCGCGAGGCTGACAGAGTAGGCAACAAGGGCGATCAGTGCGAAAACAGGCATATAGGCGTCGACAGTTGTCTTAATAAGAAAGAGAAGCAGTATAACGTTACGTGACGCCTGCTCCAACCGTTGCATAACAACAAAGGCGCCTTCATGTTATACTCCGGCAAAATTCTGTGTATGTGTCGCCCAGGCGACCTAACGTTTCTACCCCAGGCGAGAGACAATGTTTGATAATTTAACCGATCGTTTGTCGCGCACGCTGCGCAACATCAGCGGCCGTGGACGCCTCACCGAAGAGAACATCAAGGAAACGCTGCGCGAAGTGCGTATGGCGCTGCTGGAAGCAGACGTTGCGTTGCCGGTCGTGCGTGATTTTATCAACCGCGTGAAAGAGAAAGCGGTTGGTCATGAAGTTAACAAGAGCCTGACTCCGGGTCAGGAGTTCGTCAAAATCGTCCGTAACGAGCTGGTTTCGGCGATGGGCGAAGAGAATCAGGTGCTTAACCTGGCGGCTCAGCCACCGGCCGTCGTGCTGATGGCGGGTCTGCAAGGTGCGGGTAAAACCACCAGCGTCGGTAAGCTGGGGAAATTCCTGCGCGAAAAGCACAAGAAAAAAGTGCTGGTGGTTTCGGCGGACGTGTATCGCCCGGCGGCGATCAAACAGCTGGAAACGCTGGCCGAGCAGGTTGGCGTAGACTTCTTCCCGTCCGACGTGGCGCAGAAGCCTGTTGACATCGTTAACGCGGCGCTGAAAGAGGCGAAGCTGAAATTCTACGACGTGCTGCTGGTGGATACCGCCGGTCGACTGCACGTTGACGAAGCGATGATGGACGAAATCAAGCAGGTTCATGCTTCTATCAATCCGGTAGAGACCCTGTTTGTTGTCGACGCCATGACCGGTCAGGATGCGGCGAACACCGCGAAAGCGTTTAACGAAGCCCTGCCGTTAACCGGCGTGGTGCTGACCAAAGTCGACGGCGACGCTCGCGGCGGTGCGGCGCTGTCTATTCGTCATATCACCGGTAAGCCAATTAAGTTCCTCGGCGTGGGCGAGAAAACCGAAGCGCTGGAGCCGTTCCACCCGGATCGTATTGCCTCCCGTATCCTCGGCATGGGCGACGTGCTGTCGCTGATCGAAGATATCGAAAGCAAGGTTGACCGCGCGCAGGCTGAAAAACTCGCCAGCAAGCTGAAAAAAGGTGACGGTTTCGATCTGACCGACTTCCTTGAGCAACTGCGTCAGATGAAAAACATGGGCGGTATGGCAAGCCTGATGGGTAAACTGCCGGGTATGGGGCAGATCCCGGACAACGTCAAATCCCAGATGGATGACAAAGTGCTGGTGCGTATGGAGGCAATCATCAACTCGATGACGCTGAAAGAGCGCGCGAAGCCAGAAATCATCAAAGGTTCCCGCAAGCGCCGTATCGCAGCCGGTTGCGGCATGCAGGTCCAGGACGTTAACCGCCTTCTGAAACAGTTCGACGACATGCAGCGCATGATGAAGAAAATGAAGAAAGGCGGCATGGCGAAGATGATGCGCGGCATGAAAGGCATGATGCCGCCCGGTTTTCCTGGGCGATAATCGCTTTTGAGATTGCTTTTTGCCCGAAAATGAGTAAAATTTTCGGGCTTTTAATATGACACCCGGGCTCCGTTCCTCGATGGGGCCCGGTTGTTTTATTCACACAAGAGGATGTTATGGTAACTATTCGTTTAGCACGTCACGGCGCTAAAAAGCGTCCGTTCTACCAGGTTGTTGTGACTGACAGCCGTAATGCACGCAACGGTCGCTTCATTGAGCGCGTTGGTTTCTTCAACCCACTGGCCTCTGGCGCAGAAGAAGAAACTCGTCTGGATCTGGATCGTATCGCTCACTGGGTTGGCCAGGGCGCTACTGTTTCCGATCGCGTTGCTACGCTGATCAAAGCAGCAAACAAAGCAGCTTAATCTGTCACGGTGGTCATGATGAGCAATAAAGCACCTGTTGAACCGATCGTATTGGGAAAAATGGGTTCTTGCTACGGTATCCGTGGTTGGCTCAGAGTGTTTTCCTCCACTGAAGACGCTGATAGCATTTTTGATTACCAGCCCTGGTTTATCCAGAAAGCCGGTAAGTGGGAAGAGGTCGAGCTGGAAAGCTGGCGTCACCACAATCAGGACATCATCATCAAGCTGAAAGGCATTGACGATCGAGATGCCGCGAATGCGCTGACTAATTGTGAAATTGTCGTGGATTCGTCGCAGTTGCCGCAACTGGAAGAGGGTGACTACTACTGGAAAGACCTTATGGGTTGCCAGGTAGTGACCACTGAAGGCTACAGCCTGGGGAAAGTCATCGACATGATGGAAACCGGGTCAAATGACGTTCTCGTCATTAAGGCAAACCTGAAAGATGCATTTGGCATCAAGGAGCGGTTGGTCCCGTTCCTCGATGGACAGGTTATCAAGAAAGTCGATCTCACTACTCAAACCATTGAAGTAGATTGGGATCCTGGTTTTTAAATTCTCCGGATAAACGGTAAAAGACGGCGCTATGTGGATTGGCATAATTAGCCTGTTTCCTGAAATGTTCCGCGCGATTACCGATTACGGGGTAACTGGCCGGGCAGTAAAGAATGGCCTGCTGAGCATCCAGAGCTGGAGTCCTCGTGACTTCACGCATGACCGGCACCGTACCGTGGACGATCGTCCTTACGGCGGCGGACCGGGGATGTTGATGATGGTGCAACCCTTACGGGACGCCATTCACACAGCAAAAGCCGCGGCAGGTGAAGGCGCGAAGGTGATTTATCTGTCACCTCAGGGACGCAAGCTTGATCAAGCGGGCGTGAGCGAACTGGCGACGAATCAAAAGCTGATTCTGGTCTGTGGTCGCTACGAAGGGATAGATGAGCGCGTAATTCAAACCGAGATTGACGAAGAATGGTCTATCGGCGATTACGTTCTCAGCGGTGGTGAGCTACCAGCAATGACGTTGATTGACTCCGTCGCCCGGTTTATTCCGGGGGTTCTGGGCCATGAAGCTTCGGCAACGGAAGATTCCTTTGCCGATGGATTGCTGGACTGTCCACACTATACTCGTCCTGAAGTGTTAGAAGGGATGGAAGTCCCGGCAGTGTTACTGTCTGGAAACCATGCCGAGATACGTCGCTGGCGTTTGAAGCAGTCGCTGGGCCGGACCTGGCTTAGAAGACCTGAACTTCTGGAAAACCTGGCTCTGACTGAAGAGCAAGCAAAGTTGCTGGCCGAGTTCAAAACCGAACACGCGCACCAGCAGCATGAACATGATGGGAAAGCGTAATACGCTCCCGAATATCAGTTTACCCAGGATAAGAGATTAAAT
>NZ_JABMCU010000149.1:0-11158 GCF_013179605.1 Enterobacter sp. CM29
TCCCTGACTGAGCTGATTTCTAAAATCAGCTTAAAAAAAGCGTTTCAGAAGTAAGCCCGCACACATTGGTGTATCCTTCCCTGTAAATTCCCCGTTTTCAGAGTTATTTGTCATGAAAGAAGTCGAAAAGAACGAAATTAAACGCCTGAGCGACCGTCTGGATCTGATCCGCCATCAAATGGCTGGCCTCTCCCTTGTTGATTCCGCCGAGAAATATGCCGAGCTGGAAAAAGAGTCCGTGAAGCTGGAGGCGGAAATTGAGCGCCTGCGCGATGTGAAAGGCCAGAAGCTGAGTAAAGAGGCGCAGAAGCTGATGAACATGCCGCATCGCCGCGCGATCACCAAAAAAGAGCAGGCCGACATGGGCAAGCTGAAGAAAAGCGTCCGTGGCCTGGTGGTGGTGCACCCGATGACTGAGCTTGGCCGCGAAATGGGCCTGAAAGAGATGACGGGTTTTAGTAAGACCGCGTTCTGATCGCTCTCCCCTGCCGCTGCGCAGGGGAAACTCAGTTGTAAATCAGGTTAAACGTGGCCATCGCATCCGCTTTTCCCGCCGTTACGTTCTCTTCCGTCTGAATGTAATGCGCATCAAACCAGAAGGTCTGCGTCTGGTTATCCCCCACCTGGCCAAGCGCTGACACCTGAGGGGTGTTCCACGATACCACCTGCCCCTGAACCGAACCGGTATTGTCACCGTAAAGCAGTTCGATCCCGACACCGCTGGCGCTATCCTCCTGCTTCGTCAACGCCAGCGCCCGATCGTTGCCCGGCGTGGTATCGCCAAAGAAACCCATCTTAACCGCCGTGTTATTTTCACAGGTCACCGGAATGCTGAAGCGTCCGCCTCCGGCACGGGAGCCGATGCCGTGAAATTCACGCTGGCTCACGCTCCCCATGGGAACAAGAATGCTGCGAGAGCCCACTGAACAGCTGGTACGCCTGACGGTGAAGCTGGCGAGATGGATCTGTACCGGTGTCGCCACGTTGGTGGCGCTGGCTTGATTTTCTCCCGCCTGCAATATCAGCGAGCCGACATTTTGCTCCTGGGAATTGGCGTTATCGTCAGGCATGGCGCTGGTCGTCGGGATTTTGTAAAACACCACCCAGAACTGCATTTTGTACGTTGAGGCGCTGGCAAAGGCGGGGTTTTGCGATGCGTCGCAAATGCGCCGGGACTCATTGCCATTCACCTGACTTGTGCCGTCAATATAGCGTATCGCATCGGCGCCGCAGTACTGCTGCTCGCGAAACCCGAGCGCGTAGCCGATGCCGTCAATCTGGGTTTTGTAGACGTGCCGCGACGCACCGTCTTCACCCACCACGGTGCCGACGGGGTTATCCACGTCGACAAAGCCGATACTACGCCAGGCATCATTCCCGCCATCACAGCTGTAGAAATCTGCCCCGGTAGACTGTATCGGCGCAGATATCGGCGTCCAGTCAGCCGTGCCGGGCGCATACCCAATGGCATAAGGCACCTGAACGACCCACTGATCGCGCGTGGTGCGGCAAGGTGAAGTCTGAGCATGGGCATGAAAACTCAGCATGCCAAAAAGCGAAAGAAGGCTCAGATAGAAAAACCAGTGAATAAAACGACGCATGATATTCCTCTAATGGCACTCAACGGACAGCGTGGCGATACCGGGAGCCATATGAGCTTTCCCCAGTCTGAAAGGTGTCTGGCATTGCTGCTGCTCCCCGTTTTCATACCAGGTGACGCGCAGGGTGCCGCGCTCTGGTACCCCGCTCAGGTAGGCCTGACCGCCGTCAGCGACCATGCTTCGGTTTGCAGAATGGCGGTTCTGCTCCACCACTTCAGCCTGCGCGCCAAACGGCAACGGTTCGCCGTGGTAGCGCAGGGAAAACAGAACGCGATAACCAATGTGGGTTGTGTAATTGGCCAGCACCACCGCGCCGCTGGTGGGAATGAGCGTCAGACCGCTTTGCTCAATGTCGACGTTCTCACCCAGCGTCGCCGTATCAAGGCTGACGGTATTTTTGCGATACGCCGAGAGCGTTGGCATGACCGCATAGCCGCGGCTGTCGGTATGGATCCCGTTGTAGCCCTCCGGCTCAACGTTCGCCGCGCCGGGCACGCGCAGCAGGGCGACGGTATCGCCCAGCGGCTGGCTAAGCGTGACGCCATACTGCGTGGCGATAACGCCTCCGGCGAGTCCAAGACTCGCGTTGCTACCGTTTCGGCTGTGGTCATAACCGAGGCTGACGTTGCCGTAGCCACCGTTGTATTGCAGCGCCAGGCTGGTGCTGTCGGCCTCTCCCTCACTGGTCTTACTCTGCTGAACGCTGTAATTCAGGTTGCGGTTCGCCAGCGCGCTGCCGTTGAGCGACACCTGCTGCGTGGTCATCCCACGATTGTTGTGGTTGGCGTAGTAACTGACCGAACTGCCCGGCAGCCAGTTGCCAAGCGGAACATTGACGTTAAACGACACGGTGCGATCGGGATGCTGCTCAAGCGCTGAGTCGGTGTAGTCATACCCCGCGCCCCAGGAAATACCCCGCCAGCTGGTGTACCAGCCAATGTGGATGGTTTTATCCTGCCCGGACGTATGCCAGTAATCCTGCATCCATGCCGAGACGCTGAGGCTGCCGAACTGACCCAGCGTCTGTGAAAAAGTGACCTGCGAGCGGCTACGGCGATTATTGAGTTGCAGCTGTTGGCTGTCAGACTGATTCAGTTCACTAAATTCGTAGTAATTGCGCGAGGCATAGCGATAGCTCGCCAGGTTGAAGGCGGTGCCGGTAGCGCTGAAATCTTTCTGGTACTGAATGCGCCACGCCTGCCCCATCGCGCTTTTGCCGTCGGGTAAACGGCTTTTTGCCAGCGTATCATCAATACCCAGCGAGCCAAATGCGCCAAACCCTCTGCCTACGCCAATTGCACCGGCCTGATAGTTGCTCGCCGTACGAAAGCCGCCATACACCGTCATCCTGGAGAGCAGACCGTAGAAGAAAGCGCCTTCAACAAATTCGGGCGAACGCGCATCACCGGAGCCGGAGTGAAATCGTCCTGCATTGAGACTGTATTTCAGGCTGCCCTGGCGTCGCATAAACGGCACCGCAGAATAGGGCTGGGTAAAGACGCGCGTTGAGCCGTCACTTTCCGTGACCGTAACCTGTAGATCGCCACTTTGTGCGCCCGGGAACAGATCGTTAATGATAAATGGCCCGGCGGCCACCCAGGTTTCATAGATCACATAGCCATTTTGCGAAACGGAGACTTTAGCGAAGCTGTGTGCGACGCCGCGGATGGTTGGTGCGAAGCCGCGCTGGCTGTCGGGCAACATGCTTTCGCTTGATGAGAGCTGTACCCCGCGAAACGCCACGCTATCGAAGACGTCGCCTGCGGTCCAGGCATCGCCGATCCGTAGCTGGCTGTTAAGACGGCGAATATCCCGGGTCAGCCAGCTACTTTGCGACTGAAAATGGTCGCCGCCCGCGTCGCTGTAGCTCCAGGCCGAGGTGTTACGCAGCCGCCACGCCCCCAGATTGATGCCGTTACGCAGGCTCAGATAGCTGGATGTCGTGACCCCGCTCTGATGACGGGCCTGACCGCCCGACAGACTGTAATCAGTAAATGCCGCCGGGATACCATCGTCCCACTGCGACTGCGGCACGTAGCCACGGCTGCGGTGTTTCATTGCCGCCTGCGGCAGGCTGAGAAAGAGACGCTGCTGGTTGAAATCATAAGAGGTTCGCGCTGCCGGAATAAAATCCTCGAGGTGCGTGAACGTTTCTCCCTCCTGCAACCGGGAGAATGCAGGAATGGCCCCTACATTTACGCCAAGCGCTTCCAGCAGCGATACGCTAAAAACGGGTTGCAGGCTGCCTTTCTCATTGACGAAGGTGATCTCCTGATGCCGCTCCTCGCGTCCGTTAATCTCCAGCGTCACGAGCCAGGTGCCTGGCATCTGCCCGCCCTTTTCAGAGAAATAGTGCAGATCCGCCGTTTTCTGTTCAGTAGAGGAAAGCTCCAGCGCGGCGGGATCAAAGTAATCCTCGGCCATCCCCGTGCGGCTGAAGCTAAGCAGCAACACCGAAAGCGGCGCGTAACGAAACAGGCGAAAAGGCATGGTCTTAAAGAGGCTGGGTGTGAGTGGCGGTGATGGCACCAAAATCATTAATAGCCGACCAGCTTACGCCCCCGGAGGCGGACACAGGCCATTCGCGGATTTCCCCTGGACCGATCATGCCCGGCTGCTCAATTTTATGCCCGCCAACGGACAGTCGATAAAAAGAGACGTAGTATGGCGTCGGGTTGGCGGCCTTAAGCCCTTTTCCCGTCCGCGAAAACGTTATTTTCTGCCAGGCAGTGGCAGCGTCCCCTTTAAGGTTGTCCGGGCGGTAGAAAATTTTAAATTTCGATTTAACGTTAACTTGTAATTCGTTGCTGCTCTCTTTTGGCTTTGGCGCAATCGCTTTAATATCGAGCCAGAATACAGATTCACGATCTGTGGGCAGCGGAGCGCCGGTATATTGAATACGCAGCGTGTTGGTCTGCTCCGGATCAAGTCTGAACAGAGGTGGTGTGACAATAAATGGCGCAGCGTTATTTTTATCCGGCCCATCGCCTTCAACCCACGACTGAATAAGATAGGGAACCGCACTTTCCATATTAGAAACAGAAAATGCCACCTCCTTGCTGTTTTGCGGGTATACGATCCGTGTTCCCCCCATTACAACGCCAGCGGAAACTGACGCAGAACTAACCATTAATGCAGTGAGCATAATATACGATAAACGTTTCATCATTATTATCTCTGGAGGTGGCTGACAGTGAAATCAGTTATAAACCATCAGGAAGTTGGATACGGCGTTAACATCGCCGGCGTTGATTTCCGTGCCATCTTTGTCAAGTGCGGCATAGAAAGTTAATTCAGCATTGCCTTCATCATCCGGTGCGGTTGTTTCAGATACCGTACCCGGTTTAATCGCGGTGCTGCGATCGCTGTTATAAAGCTTCACGCCGACACCCGTCGCCATACCTTCACCTGGCGTAACCTGAAGCAGTGTGTCATTCACCGTATCTTTGGTTCCGTCAAACAGTACCGCAACCGATTCAACCGTCTCCGGGCAGTTTTCCACGTTGATTTTGAACTCGCGCGGCGTCGTTTCGTTGTGATCGTCAAAGTAGCTTTTTGCCCACGCCCCAAGGTCTACCGTTTTGTTTTTAGAGGCCGGAGTAATATCACAGGAAATAAGGGTAATCTTCCCGGTAAAATTGATCACCCCGCCCGTACTTTGCGAACCCGCACCGGTATCCAGAGAAGCATTAACGCCAGAATCACTGCTTGCCAGTACTGATTGAGAAGATAACAGCAGCCCCGCCGCGGCAATCGCCAGCGCCACATTTTTGATTTTCATTTGGAACACTTTCCCCTCTGTAAATTAAACAGATATAGACTTGTTGTACCAGGTACAATAACCGCTATAAGGATTTAAAAACGCCACCGAAAGGTTTTTAGCAGAATGGGTGACGCGACCTTATAGAATAAAGCAGGGTCCATCCCATGGTGATAATCCGTATATTTTCAGAAGGCCATACACAGATATCCTTCAACTGAGGAATGACTTCTGGCCGAAAATAACACTGAATACGTTGTGGTTAGTAATAAATTTAAAATCTTCTGTTACGTTGCTTCTGAATAAATAGTAAATCAAATGCCTTTTAACGTCTACGCATTGAAAAGCAATATGCCGCGTCTGTAAACACTCAGAAATTAACACTCAGCTAACAAATTTAACCCCTTTCGATTGCCCTAATAATTATTAATCTGCTTTTAATACCGCAACTAAATTACAAGAGAGTTAACTGATCATTGTTTGATCAATTTATTTCAGAATATTATTAGCCAAAAAATGTCTGTTCAGCGCAAAATTCTTACCCTTTATCCTGAAAAACCACAATTGAACAGGATATTTCTTTATCGATCATCAATTGATCGTTTGTAATACACTGTTAAAATCTATATGTGAAATTTACCTTAATTAAAATTTTTTGCTACAGCTTAGATTTCGCATTTTTAACCAAAAAAAATTTTTATTTATAGGAAATATATCACTCTGCTCACACATATACAGCTTCTCAAAAACACAAATAAAACAAACAAACCTCATTAAATTCACGAAACATTATCACCTCTCCTTTTTATATAACCTCTTTTACGCGCCGTATCTGCTTAAAAGGCGAATGTAAGGCTCTCCACCTGACCACCGCTCCCAACGCACACGGTGATTTGATTTTGCGGGTTTGGTCCTACCAATCACGCACAAAGCTATCCATCGTTCACAATTTCGATGCTCCACTTCACAAAACAATTGCTGAATAGCAACACTTGGTTAACCATTTGTTGTCATTAACCCTACATCACAATATTGGAAGGACCACTTTTACACTAAGTGTGACGCAGAGATGAGCAGAGACTCACCCGACGAACACCTGTGTGGTCCTCAGGAGACCTGCATGAGCCTCTGGCAACAAAACTACGATCCGGCCGGAAATATCTGGCTGTCGAGCCTGATCGCATCGCTACCGATCCTGTTTTTCTTCTTTGCGCTGATTAAGCTCAAGCTGAAGGGCTACCTCGCCGCGACGTATACCGTTGCCATCGCCCTGATGGTGGCGTTGTTCTTCTACAAAATGCCGGTCGATCGCGCGCTGGCCTCCGTCGTCTATGGCTTCTTCTACGGACTGTGGCCGATTGCGTGGATCATCATCGCCGCCGTCTTTGTCTACAAAATCTCGGTCAAAACCGGGCAGTTCAACATTATTCGCTCGTCGATTCTCTCCATCACGCCGGACCAGCGTTTGCAGATGCTGATCGTCGGCTTCTCCTTCGGAGCATTTCTGGAAGGGGCGGCAGGATTCGGCGCACCGGTGGCCATCACCGCCGCCCTGCTGGTCGGTCTGGGCTTTAACCCGCTGTATGCCGCTGGCCTGTGCCTGATTGTGAATACCGCCCCGGTGGCGTTTGGCGCGATGGGCATTCCTATTCTGGTGGCGGGCCAGGTGACCGGGCTGGACAGCTTCGAGATCGGCCAGATGGTGGGCCGCCAGCTGCCGTTCCTGACCATTATCGTGCTGTTCTGGATCATGGCGATTATGGACGGCTGGCGCGGCGTGAAGGAGACCTGGCCTGCGGTGATGGTAGCGGGCGGTTCGTTCGCCATTGCCCAGTATCTCAGCTCCAACTTCCTCGGCCCGGAACTGCCGGACATCATCTCTTCCCTGGTGTCGCTGGTCTGTCTGACGCTGTTCCTGAAACGCTGGCAGCCGGTACGTATCTTCCGCTTTGCTGACATGGGCGCATCACACGTGGATCAGACGCTGGCGCGCACCGGCTATACCGCCGGACAGATTGTACGCGCATGGTCACCGTTCCTGTTCCTGACCGCCACCGTGACGCTGTGGAGCATTCCGCCGTTTAAGGCGCTGTTTGCCCCGGGCGGCGCGCTGTACGACATGGTGATTAATATCTCCGTGCCGTTCCTCGACAAGATGGTCGCCCGTATGCCGCCGGTGGTGCACGACGCCACGCCATATGCGGCAGTGTTTAAGTTCGACTGGTTCTCAGCCACCGGCACGGCCATCCTGTTTGCCGCTATCCTTTCCGTAGTGTGGCTGCGCATGAAGCCTGCCGCCGCGGTGCAGACCTTTGCGGCGACGATTAAAGAGCTGATGCTGCCGATTTACTCCATCGGCATGGTGCTGGCGTTCGCGTTTATTTCGAACTACTCCGGCCTGTCGTCGACGCTGGCGTTAGCGCTGGCGCATACCGGCCACGCGTTTACCTTCTTCTCGCCGTTCCTCGGCTGGCTGGGGGTGTTCCTGACCGGTTCAGATACGTCATCTAACGCCCTGTTTGCCGCCCTACAGGCCACAGCCGCGCAGCAGATTGGCGTCTCGGACGTGCTGCTGGTCGCCGCGAACACCACCGGCGGCGTGACCGGGAAGATGATCTCACCGCAGTCCATCGCCATTGCCTGTGCCGCGGTGGGGCTGGTAGGCAAAGAGTCGGATCTGTTCCGCTTTACCGTTAAACACAGCCTGATATTTACCTGCATGGTGGGCGTGATCACCACATTGCAGGCCTATGTCTTAACCTGGATGATTCCATGATAGTGATGCCCAGACGCCTGTCCGACGAGATTGCCACTCGCGTACGGGCGCTGATAGAAGAACAACAGCTGGAAGCGGGCATGAGATTGCCCGCCGAGCGTCAGCTTGCCGCCCAGCTTGGCGTGTCGCGCAATTCACTGCGCGAGGCGCTGGCGACGCTGGTCAGCGAAGGGGTGCTGCTGAGCCGTCGAGGCGGCGGCACATTCGTGCGCTGGCAGCATGACGACTGGTCCGAACAAAACATCGTGCAGCCGCTTAAGACGCTGATGGAAAACGACCCGGACTACAGCTTTGACATCCTCGAAGCGCGCCACGCCATCGAAACCAGCACCGCGTGGCATGCGGCGATGCGGGCAACCGAGGCCGACAAAGAGAAGCTCAAAGCCTGCTTTGAGGCCACGCAAAGCAGCGACCCGGACATCGCCTCCCAGGCGGACGTGCGTTTTCACCTCGCGATTGCCGAGGCCTCGCACAACGTGGTTCTGCTGCAAACCATGCGCGGGTTCTTCGACCTGCTGCAATCCTCCGTGAAGCAGAGCCGCCAGCGCATGTATCTGGTGCCGCCGGTATTTGCCCAACTGACCGAACAGCACGAGGCGGTGCTCAACGCCATTCTGGCCGGTGATGCCGAGGCCGCGCGCAAGGCGATGATGGCGCATCTCGGCTTCGTGCATACCACCATTAAACGATTCGATGAAGATCAGGCCCGACAGGCGCGTATTACCCGTCTGCCTGGCGAGAGTGATATTTCCAGGGAGAACAAAGCATGATTATTTCCGCAGCCAGTGACTATCGCGCCGCGGCACAGCGCATTTTGCCGCCATTCCTGTTCCACTACATTGACGGCGGGGCGTACGCCGAATATACCCTGCGCCGCAACGTGGAGGACCTGTCGGAAGTGGCCCTGCGCCAGCGCGTGCTGAAGAATATGTCTGACCTGAGCCTTGAGACGAAGCTGTTTAACGAGACGCTCTCCATGCCGGTGGCGCTTGCGCCCGTCGGCTTATGCGGCATGTATGCCCGCCGGGGCGAAGTGCAGGCCGCCGCCGCCGCAGATGCCAAAGGCATTCCGTTTACCCTTTCCACCGTGTCCGTCTGCCCGATTGAAGAGGTCGCCCCGACCATCAAGCGCCCGATGTGGTTCCAGCTCTACGTCCTGCGCGATCGCGGTTTTATGCGTAACGCCCTTGAGCGCGCCAAAGCGGCGGGCTGCTCTACGCTGGTCTTTACCGTCGATATGCCCACGCCCGGCGCACGCTACCGTGATGCGCACTCCGGCATGAGCGGTCCGAACGCCGCGATGCGCCGCTACTGGCAGGCGGTGACGCACCCGCAGTGGGCGTGGGATGTCGGCGTGAATGGCCGTCCGCACGATCTGGGCAATATTTCGGCCTACCTGGGTAAACCGACCGGACTGGAAGATTACATCGGCTGGCTGGCGAACAACTTCGATCCATCCATCTCCTGGAAAGACCTGGAGTGGATCCGCGAATTCTGGGACGGCCCGATGGTGATCAAAGGGATCCTCGATCCGGAAGATGCGCGCGACGCGGTGCGTTTTGGTGCCGATGGGATCGTGGTCTCTAACCATGGTGGCCGCCAGCTTGACGGGGTGCTCTCCTCCGCCCGCGCCCTGCCAGCCATTGCCGATGCGGTGAAAGGCGATATTGCGATTCTGGCCGACAGCGGCATCCGTAACGGGCTGGACGTGGTACGCATGATTGCCCTGGGCGCAGACAGTGTGCTGCTGGGCCGTGCTTACCTGTACGCGCTGGCCACCAGCGGCCAGGCGGGCGTGGCGAATCTGCTGAACCTGATCGAGAAAGAGATGAAGGTGGCGATGACCCTGACCGGTGCGAAAACAATCGGTGAAATCAGCAAAGACTCTCTGGTGCAGGAGCTCAGTAAGCTGCCTGCGGCGCTGGCCCCCCTTTCTCAGGGAAACGCGGCATGATCTCCCCCGGTTAGCCTCCCCTTCTTCCGCGCCCGGCTTTACCCTCGGGCGCTTTTTTTGTCGAAAATAACACCTGCGTAACATTCTGGATAAGAAAATTTGACACAGCCTGCCCTCCGCAATTGTATAGACAAGCAAATACAAGAACACAAAAACAACATCACATCGGAGGGGAACGTATGACGTATTCAGGTCGGGTGGATATTCAGCAGGTGATCGATGAGAGTCCTTTTTCAGGGTTTCACTGGCTTCTTATTGTGCTGGGCTTTCTGGTGCTGGCGATCGATGGTTTCGATACCGCCGCGATGGGTTACATTGCGCCTACGCTGTCGGCGGAGTGGGGAATACATAAACAGGATCTGGGGCCGGTGTTGAGTGCGGCGCTACTGGGGCTGTCGCTGGGAGCTCTTATTGCAGGTCCGGTATCGGACCGTATGGGACGCAAGCGCGTACTGGTCTTTTCATGCCTGTTCTTCGGCCTGGCGAGCCTGGGCACGGCCTGGGCGCAAAGTCTGAATACCCTGACGCTGTGGCGATTTCTGACCGGTCTCGGGCTGGGCGCCGCGATGCCTAACGCCATCACGCTGATCTCAGAGTTTGCCCCCCAGCGCTGCCGCGCCATGGCAATTAACACCATGTACTGCGGCTTTCCGCTGGGTGCGGCGGGCGGCGGGGCGATCTCGTCCTGGCTTATCCCTCACCATGGCTGGCGAAGCGTGCTGCTGACCGGCGCGATTGCGCCGCTGATTTTAACGGTGCTGCTGGCGCTGCTGTTGCCGGAGTCGGTGAAGTTTCTGGTGCAGCGCGGGAAAGACGTCGCGCAGGTTCGCCGCATCGCCAGCCGGTTCGCCCGCAGCACGCTGGATAGCGTCACGGGCTTTTTCCTGGCGGAGGAGAAGGCCGCGTCGAAAAAAGGCAGCGTGTCGCAGCTGTTTTCCATGCCCTGGCTGCCCGGCACCCTGATGCTGTGGGTCACCTACTTTATGGGACTGGTGATTTATTACGTCCTGCTGAGCTGGATGCCAACGCTGATGCAGGGGATGGGGTATGCGCTGGCGGAATCCGCC
>NZ_JABMCU010000015.1:0-35951 GCF_013179605.1 Enterobacter sp. CM29
TGCTTACACCGCAAAAATATTTGAATCGGCAATGGCCACGCTCGACCATGTTCGCCAGTCTCTGGACATGAGTTCAGTGAATCGCGCGGTCGATCTTCTCACGCAGGCCAAACGGATCGCCTTCTTTGGCCTTGGCTCGTCCGCCGCCGTGGCGCATGACGCCATGAATAAGTTCTTTCGCTTTAACGTGCCGGTGATTTACTCCGATGACATTGTGCTGCAACGCATGAGCTGTATGAATTGTAGCGAAGATGATGTCGTGGTACTCATCTCCCATACGGGCCGCACCAAGAGCCAGGTGGAGCTGGCGCAACTCGCGCGTGACAACGATGCGATGGTCATCGCCCTGACGACGGCAGGTACGCCGCTGGCCCGGGAAGCAACGCTCGCCATCACCCTGGACGTACCGGAAGACACCGACATGTACATGCCGATGGTCTCCCGCCTGGCGCAGCTGACGGTCATCGACGTGCTGGCGACCGGTTTTACTTTACGCCGGGGCGCAAAATTCCGGGATAACTTGAAGCGGGTCAAGGAAGCCCTGAAAGAATCGCGTTTTGATAAAGAATTGCTTATAAAGAGCGATGTTCCCTAATAACGACGATGTACGATTTACGGCATTCGGTCCCCTCGCTACTGCCTTGCGATAGATGAAGGCCGATTCTATGTTCACGCAACACCAAAGTTGTTTCAGTCAACGGAGTATTACATGTCCAGAAGGCTTCGCAGAACCAAGATCGTCACCACCCTAGGCCCGGCCACCGACCGCGATAATAACCTCGAAAAGATTATCGCCGCGGGTGCCAACGTGGTGCGCATGAACTTCTCTCACGGTACGCCAGAAGACCATAAATTACGTGCCGACAAAGTGCGTGAAATCGCAGCTAAACTGGGCCGCCATGTTGCTATCCTCGGTGACCTGCAAGGTCCAAAAATCCGCGTATCGACCTTTAAAGAAGGCAAAGTCTTCCTCAACATCGGCGATAAATTCCTGCTGGATGCCAACCTGAGCAAAGGCGAAGGCGATAAGGAAAAAGTGGGTATCGACTACAAAGGTCTGCCTGCTGACGTTGTGCCTGGCGACATCCTGCTGCTGGACGACGGACGCGTACAGCTGAAAGTGCTGGAAGTTCAGGGTATGAAGGTGTTCACCGAAGTGACCGTCGGCGGCCCGCTCTCCAACAACAAAGGCATCAACAAACTCGGCGGTGGCCTGTCTGCCGAAGCGCTGACCGATAAAGACAAAGCGGATATCGTGACCGCAGCGCAGATCGGCGTGGATTATCTGGCCGTCTCCTTCCCCCGCTGCGGCGAAGATCTGAACTATGCTCGCCGCCTGGCGCGTGATGCAGGCTGCGATGCGAAAATCGTTGCGAAAGTGGAACGCGCTGAAGCGGTCTGCGATCAGGACGCGATGGACGACGTGATCCTGGCGTCTGACGTGGTGATGGTTGCCCGTGGTGATCTGGGCGTGGAAATTGGCGACCCTGAACTGGTCGGTATCCAGAAAGCGCTGATCCGTCGCGCGCGTCAGCTGAACCGCGCGGTGATCACCGCCACCCAGATGATGGAATCCATGATCACCAACCCAATGCCAACCCGTGCGGAAGTCATGGACGTGGCGAACGCCGTGCTGGATGGTACTGACGCGGTGATGCTGTCAGCAGAAACCGCTGCGGGTCAGTATCCGGCGGAAACCGTGGCCGCCATGGCGCGCGTCTGCCTGGGTGCGGAGAAGATCCCAAGCATTAACGTCTCCAAGCACCGCCTGGATATCCAGTTCGACAATGTGGAAGAAGCGATTGCGATGTCCGCGATGTACGCAGCCAACCACCTGAAAGGGGTCACGGCGATCATCACCATGACCGAATCTGGCCGTACCGCGCTAATGACGTCTCGCATCAGCTCCGGTCTGCCGATCTTCGCCATGTCCCGTCACGAGCGTACGCTGAACCTGACGGCGCTGTATCGCGGCGTGACGCCAGTCTACTTCGACAGCACCAATGACGGTGTGGCCGCCGCGCACGATGCTGTGAACCTGCTGCGCGACAAAGGTTATCTGGTATCCGGTGATATCGTTATCGTGACGCAGGGTGACGTGATGAGCACCATCGGCTCAACCAATACCACCCGCGTACTGACCGTAGAGTAAGCTCCGATCCCCTCTCCCCTAAGGGGAGAGGGGTGAAGGTTTCCTATTTCTTCGGGAAAAGCTCTTTACGCTTGTACGGCTCTGTTTCGCCAGGTTTACGCGTTTTGAGCAACTTCAGGATCCACGTATATTGCTCCTTATGTGGTCCCACCAGCACTTCCACCTCTTCATTCATGCGGCGTGCAATGGTGCGATCGTCCGCGGTCAGCAGATCGTCCATCGGCGGACGTACCTCAATGCTCAGGCGATGCGTTTTACCGTCATAAACCGGGAACAGCGGGATCACGCGGGCGCGGCAGACTTTCATCAGGCGACCAATCGCGGGTAGCGTAGCCTTATAGGTCGCGAAGAAATCGACAAACTCGCTGTGCTCAGGACCATGATCCTGATCGGGCAGATAGTAGCCCCAGTAACCCTGACGTACCGACTGAATGAAAGGCTTAATGCCATCGTTACGGGCGTGCAGGCGTCCGCCAAAGCGACGGCGCACGGTATTCCAGACGAAATCGTAGATTTTGTTTCCCTGATTATGGAACATCGCCGCCATTTTCTGGCCCTGCGATGCCATTAACATTGCCGGAATGTCGACCCCCCAACCGTGCGGCACCAGGAAAATCACTTTTTCATCATTGCGACGCATCTCGTCGATGATTTCCAGCCCTTTCCAGTCAACGCGGTCGACGATCTTTTCCGGCCCTTTCAGCGCCAGTTCCGCCATCATCGCCATGGCCTGTGGCGCGGTGGTATACATGTCATCAATGATTGCTTCGCGTTCGACGTCGGTTTTATCCGGGAAGCAGTACAGAAGGTTTATTTGCGCCCGGCGGCGTGCGCTTTTACCTAAGCGCCCTGCCAGGCACCCCACTTTTCCGAGAACCGGATCGCGGAGGGAAGCAGGTAGTAACGCCATGCCAGCAAACGCGTATACGCCAAGCCAGGCGCCCCAGTTACGCGGGTGGCGAAAGGATTTTTCAAACTCGGGAATGTACTCAATATTGTTTTTTTTGGTTTCCATGCGGGTTCCAGGGTCTGGTGACGCAAAAATATATTCAGATAGTGTAGCGAGGCAGCCGTCCGCGTACAAAAGAAAAAGCCGGCGCACACTGACGCCGGCTTATTTTTGAGGGTGTTAGCTTAGTCGAAGCGCAGCTGTGGCATCACCTCTTTCACCTGCGCCAGGTAATCTTTGCGATCTTTCCCGGTCAGCCCTTCGGTGCGCGGCAGTTTAGCCGTCAGCGGGTTAACCGCCTGCTGGTTGATCCACACTTCGTAGTGCAGGTGCGGGCCCGTCGACCGGCCTGTGTTACCGGACAGCGCGATGCGATCGCCACGTTTCACTTTCTGGCCCGGTTTGACCAGCAGTTTACGCAGGTGCATGTAGCGGGTGGTGTACGTGCGACCGTGACGAATAGCCACGTAGTAGCCAGCAGCACCACTGCGTTTCGCCATGACCACTTCACCATCACCTACCGCCAGCACTGGCGTGCCCTGCGGCATGGCGAAGTCAACGCCACGGTGCGGCGCTACGCGACCCGTTACCGGGTTCAGACGACGCGGGTTAAAGTTGGAGGAGACACGGAACTGTTTCGCCGTTGGGAAACGCAGGAAGCCTTTTGCCAGACCCGTACCGCTGCGGTCATAGAACTTACCGTCTTCCGCGCGAATGGCGTAGTAGTCTTTGCCGTCTGAACGCAAGCGAACACCCACCAGCTGGCTCTGCTCGCGCTTACCGTCCAGCATTTCGCGGGACATCAGGACAGAGAACTGATCGCCTTTTTTCAGTTTGCGGAAATCCATCTGCCACTGCATGGCTTTGATCACCGAGCTGATTTCAGCGCTGGTCAGGCCAGCATCGCGGGCACTGGAAACAAAGCTGCCGCCGACGGTCCCTTTCATCACGCTGTTAACCCAGTCGCCCTGCTGCATTTCACTGGTCATTTTGAAACCGTTTGCGGTGCGATCGTAGGTGCGGGTTTCGCGACGGGACATCTCCCAGGTCAGACGTTGCAGATCGCCGTCGGGCGTTAAGGTCCAGGAAAGCTGCTGACCAATTTTCAGGTTACGCAGCTCTTTATCGGATGCGGCAAGCTGGCTAATGTTGCCCATGTCGATACCGTACTGGTTCAGGACGCTGCTCAGCGTATCGCCAGTAGAAACAACATATTCATGAATGCCGGTTTCATTCTGGATCTTGTCATCCAGCTCATCCTGGGGAATAGCTTCATCTTCCTGTGCGGCCTGATCGATAGGCTCGCTGGCCTCAGGCAGCAGAGAGCGGATCTCGCTCTTCTCCAGTTCGATAGTTTTAATAATAGGGGCAGAACTCGGGTGGTAAACATAGGGCCGCCAGACGGCGACCGCTAACGTGAGAACTGTAAGCGACCCCAGCATAACGCGGTGGGGTCGAGGCAGATTGTTAAATGCCAGGGCGACAGAGCGGGCTATCTGTTGCACGTATTCACTTCCTCGTTAATCTCCTTTCAGGCAGCTCGCATACTGATTCGCCAGTTGGCTGAGGAACTGCGAATAGCTCGCTTTGCTCAACTGGATGTTCGTACCTAGCGGGTCAAGGGTTCCCATGCGCACGGATGTTCCCCTGGCCACGGCTTCTACGACCGCTGGCCTGAACTGTGGCTCAGCAAAAACGCATGTCGCTTTTTGCTCAACCAACTGTGTTCTGATTTCATGTAAACGCTGCGCACCAGGCTGAATTTCAGGGTTGACGGTAAAATGCCCCAATGGGGTCAGACCGTAATGTTTCTCGTAATACCCGTAGGCATCATGAAAAACGAAGTACCCTTTTCCTTTAAGCGGTGCGAGCTCGTTACCTACCTGTTTGTCGGTTGCGGCTAATTGAGCCTCAAAATCCTTCAGGTTGGCGTCGAGTTTGATTCGACTTTGCGGCATAAGTTCCACTAATTTGTCGTGGATTGCAACCGCTGTAAGCCGCGCTATCTCTGGGGAGAGCCAGAGATGCATGTTGTATTCACCGTGATGGTGATGGTCGTCACCTTTTTCGCCATGAGCATGGTCGTGGTCGTGTTCATCGCCCTCGTCCTCAGCCCCTTTCATCAGCAACGGTTTCACAGCGGACAGCTCACCAATCGTCACCTGTTTCTGCGCAGGGACCTGTTTAGCGGATTTCTGCATGAACGCTTCCATCTCAGGACCAATCCAGACGACTAAGTCCGCGTTCTGTAAGCGTTTTACATCAGACGGACGCAGAGAATAATCATGCTCGGAGGCCCCGTCAGGCAGAAGAACCTCTGTGTCCGTCACACCGTCGGCGATGGCAGCGGCGATAAAGCCAAGTGGTTTAAGCGAAGCGACAACGGCAGCGTTAACATCTTGTGCTGTTGTCCCCCAAAGAGCAGCGGATAAAGCTGCGAAAAGAAGCGTATTTTTCTGTAACATAATGCGACTAATCATCGTAATGAATGCGTGGAATGTGATATTATAACATTCGATGACTTCTGCAAGCTTAAATTGACATGACGACTTTAGTTTCTCTTGAAAATGTTTCGGTCTCATTCGGCCAGCGCCGCGTCCTTTCTGACGTGTCGCTGAATCTGAAGCCCGGCAAAATACTCACGCTGCTCGGCCCTAACGGTGCAGGCAAATCGACGCTGGTGCGCGTCGTATTAGGCCTGGTAGCCCCTGACGCAGGTGTTATCGTCCGCGAGGACAAATTGCGTATCGGCTATGTGCCGCAAAAATTACATCTTGATGCCACCCTGCCCCTGACGGTGAGCCGCTTCCTGCGTCTCCGTCCCGGTACGCGTAAAGCGGATATCCTACCGGCGCTAAAACGCGTTCAGGCGGGACATCTTGTTGAGGCGCCTTTGCAAAAGCTGTCGGGCGGTGAAACCCAGCGCGTATTGCTTGCCCGCGCCCTGCTCAGCAGCCCTCAGCTGCTGGTCCTGGACGAGCCGACGCAGGGTGTCGACGTCAACGGTCAGGTTGCGCTGTACGATCTTATCGACCAGCTCCGTCGGGAGCTTAACTGCGCGGTGCTGATGGTCTCCCACGATCTGCATCTGGTAATGGCCAAAACCGACGAAGTGCTGTGCCTGAATCATCACATCTGTTGTTCCGGCACGCCGGAAGTGGTGTCAATGCATCCCGAATTTATCTCCATGTTTGGCCATCGTGGCGCCGAACAGCTGGGCATCTATCGCCATAATCACAATCACCGCCATGATTTACAGGGACGAATTGTCCTGCGTCGGGGAAATGGACACTCATGATTGAACTGTTATTGCCCGGCTGGCTGGCCGGGATTATGCTTGCCTGCGCCGCGGGTCCACTCGGCTCGTTTGTCGTCTGGCGCAGAATGTCCTATTTCGGCGATACGCTGGCCCATGCGTCATTGCTGGGTGTCGCGTTTGGTTTGTTGCTGGACGTAAACCCGTTTTATGCGGTGATTGTCGTCACGCTGCTGCTGGCCGCCGGTCTGGTCTGGCTGGAAAAACGCCCTCACCTGGCCATTGATACCCTGCTCGGCATTATGGCGCACAGCGCCCTGTCGCTGGGCCTGGTGGTGGTGAGCCTGATGTCCAACATCCGCGTGGACCTGATGGCCTATCTGTTCGGCGATCTGCTGGCCGTCACGCCCGAAGATCTGATTTCCATTGCCATTGGCGTGGTGGTGGTGCTCGGGATCCTGCTGTGGCAGTGGCGGAATTTACTGGCAATGACCGTCAGCCCCGATCTGGCCTTTGTCGACGGCGTGAAGCTTCAGCGCGTGAAGCTGCTCTTGATGCTGGTGACGGCGTTAACCATCGGGGTAGCGATGAAATTTGTTGGCGCGCTGATCATCACGTCGCTGTTGATAATCCCTGCCGCCACGGCGCGTCGTTTTGCGCGTACGCCGGAGCAAATGGCCGGTATCGCGGTGATTATCGGAATGATCGCGGTGACGGGCGGCTTAACCTTCTCGGCGTTCTATGATACGCCAGCGGGGCCGTCGGTGGTATTGTGCGCGGCGGTGTTGTTTATTTTCAGTATGATGAAAAAAACCGCGCAGTAGTCAGCATGTCCCCGGTGGCGCTTCGCTTACCGGGGCTACCATTAATCGCTACTTACGGCATCGCGGGCGGCGTGATGCCGAAATGATTCCACGCCCGCACCGTCGCCATACGACCACGCGGGGTACGCTGTAAGAAGCCCTGCTGGATCAGATATGGCTCCAGCACATCTTCAATAGTCTCACGCTCTTCGCCAATTGCCGCCGCCAGGTTATCCAGCCCCACCGGCCCGCCAAAGAACTTATCCAGCACTGCCAGCAGCAGCTTACGGTCCATATAGTCAAAGCCTTCGGCATCAACGTTCAGCATATCCAGCGCCTGCGCAGCAATGTCCGCCGAAATGGTGCCATCGTGCTTCACCTCGGCAAAATCACGCACGCGACGCAGCAGGCGGTTGGCGATACGCGGCGTACCGCGGGAGCGCTTCGCCACTTCAAACGCTCCCTCTTCGCTCATATCCAGCCCCATGTAGCGCGCGCTGCGCCCCACAATATGCTGAAGGTCGGGCACCTGATAAAACTCCAGACGCTGCACGATACCAAAACGGTCGCGTAGCGGTGAGGTCAGCGAGCCGGCGCGGGTCGTGGCGCCAATCAGGGTAAACGGTGGCAGATCGATTTTGATCGAGCGCGCGGCCGGGCCTTCGCCGATCATGATATCCAGCTGGTAATCCTCCATCGCCGGATAGAGCACTTCCTCCACCACCGGTGACAGGCGGTGGATTTCATCGATAAACAGCACGTCATGCGGTTCGAGGTTGGTCAGCATCGCCGCCAGGTCCCCTGCTTTCTCCAGCACCGGGCCGGAGGTGGTACGCAGGTTAACGCCCATTTCGTTGGCGACGATATTCGCCAGGGTGGTTTTACCTAACCCCGGCGGACCAAAAATCAGCAGGTGATCGAGCGCATCGCCGCGCAGCTTTGCCGCCTGGATGAAAATCTCCATCTGAGAACGAACCTGCGGCTGGCCAATGTACTCATCCAGCAGCTTTGGACGGATCGCGCGATCCACCACGTCATCTGGCTGAATGGTGCCTGCCGATACCAGGCGGTCTGCTTCAATCATCCTTTACCTCACAATGCAGCGCGCAGCGCTTCACGAATCAGAGTTTCACTGCTGGCATCCGGTTTGGCAACTTTACTCACCATACGGCTGGCCTCCTGAGGTTTATAGCCCAGCGCCACCAGCGCGGCAACCGCTTCCTGCTCGGCATCATCATCCGTCGCTGGCCCGCCCGGTGAAGTCAGCACCAGATCGGCCGCCGGAGTGAACAGATCGCCATGCAAACCTTTAAAGCGGTCCTTCATCTCGACAATCAGGCGCTCGGCGGTTTTCTTGCCGATGCCCGGAAGTTTAATTAACGCAGCCGGATCTTCGCGCTCAACGGCATTCACAAACTGTGGCGCTGACATACCGGACAGAATCGCTAGGGCCAGCTTGGGCCCGACGCCGTTGGTTTTAATTAATTCGCGGAACAGAGTGCGTTCCTGTTTGTTATTGAATCCGTACAGCAGCTGAGCGTCCTCACGCACCACAAACTGGGTAAAGACAACCGCCTCTTTGCCCGCCTCCGGCAACTCGTAGAAGCAGGTCATCGGCATATGGACTTCATAGCCCACGCCACCCACTTCCAGCAGCACTAACGGGGGTTGTTTTTCAATGATGATGCCTCTGAGTCTGCCTATCACGTGACGCTCCTGCGTTCTGGATGAAATTATCTGCCGACATAATAAAAAAAGGCTGGATAAACATCCAGCCTGATTTGTCATTATCGTAATCTGCCTCGCGCCAGATTGAGCCGCGACTCGCTCATTTGCATCGCGTTCTGGCTGACGTGGCAGTGGGTAATCGCAATGGCCAGCGCATCGGCGGCGTCGGCCTGCGGGTTCGCCGGGAGCTTCAGCAGGGTACGCACCATGTGCTGCACCTGGCTTTTCTCCGCGCTACCTATGCCCACCACCGTCTGCTTAACCTGACGGGCCGCGTATTCAAACACTGGCAGGTCCTGGTTCACGGCGGCAACTATCGCCACGCCGCGCGCCTGCCCGAGCTTTAACGCCGAGTCAGCGTTCTTCGCCATAAAGACCTGCTCGATGGCGAAAAAGTCCGGCTGAAACTGGGTGATGATCTCCGACACGCCCGCATAAATGAGCTTCAGGCGCGACGGCAGATCGTCCACTTTGGTACGAATACAGCCGCTGCCGAGGTAGGTTAGCTGGCGTCCCACCTGACGGATAACGCCATACCCGGTGACGCGTGAGCCGGGGTCAATCCCGAGGATAATCGACATCACGCGTCTCCCGTAAACGGTTTACAGGCTCTCATCAGAGAGTCGCTGCAACCTCATCAGAGATTTCACCGTTGTGATACACTTCCTGCACGTCGTCGCAGTCTTCGAGCATGTCGATCAGACGCAGCAGTTTCGGTGCGGTTTCTGCATCCATGTCCGCTTTTGTGGAAGGGATCATGGACACTTCAGCGTTATCCGCTTTCAGACCTGCCGCTTCCAGCGCATCGCGCACGGCACCCATCTCTTCCCATGCGGTGTAGACATCGATAGCGCCGTCGTCGTAGGTCACAACGTCTTCCGCACCGGCTTCCAGCGCCGCTTCCATGATCGCATCTTCGTCGCCTTTCTCGAAGGAGATGACGCCTTTTTTGCTGAACAGGTAAGCAACGGAACCGTCAGTGCCCAGATTACCACCGGTTTTGGTGAACGCGTGGCGCACTTCCGCGACGGTACGGTTACGGTTGTCGGACAGGCACTCTACCATCACCGCCGTACCGCCAGGACCGTAACCTTCATAAATGATGGTTTCCATGTTCGCGTCTTCATCACCGCCCACGCCACGTGCGATTGCACGGTTCAGGGTGTCTCGCGTCATGTTGTTGGACAGGGCTTTATCCACCGCCGCGCGCAGACGTGGGTTAGAGGCCGGATCGCCGCCACCCAGACGCGCCGCTGTTACCAGCTCACGAATGATTTTGGTAAAGATTTTACCGCGTTTGGCATCCTGTGCCGCTTTACGGTGTTTGGTGTTGGCCCACTTACTATGACCTGCCATAAAAAGTTCTCCAAAAATCGCGCCTTCTCAGGCAGCGTTAATTACAAATTCTTCTATCGCCTGCCGGTTGCTCCATGACTTGGTCAGTGCGGCGGCATCCGCCGCATCCACCCAGCGGTAGGTCAGGTGTTCCGTGAACACGATCTCCCGCTCATGGGGAAGCGCAAGGCAGAACCACGATTCCGTATTGCGCTCAATTCCCGGTGCATAGCGATGACGTAAATGGCTAAAAATTTCAAACTCCACCGTGCGCTGACAGTCCTTCAGGGTCAGTTGCTCGCGAGCAACGTCAATGGCGACCTCTTCCTTTACTTCACGCGCGGCGGCCTGCGGCGCGGACTCTCCCTCTTCCAGACTGCCGGTAACCGACTGCCAGAAATCAGGATCGTCGCGCCGCTGCAACATCAGCACCCGCTTCGAGTCTTCTGCATAAATGACCACCAGAACCGAAACGGGACGCTTATATGCCATATCAGTTTTTCTCTTCCTTCTTCACCACCTCAATGCCCAGCTCAGCCAGCGCGGCCGGGTTGGCAAAGCTTGGCGCTTCAGTCATCAGACACGCCGCTGCGGTGGTTTTCGGGAAGGCGATAACATCACGGATGTTGTCGGTGCCGGTCAGCAGCATGGTCAGACGGTCAAGACCAAAGGCCAGACCCGCGTGCGGAGGCGTACCGTATTTCAGGGCGTCCAGCAGGAAGCCAAACTTCTCGCGCTGCTCCTGCTCGTTAATGCCCAGAATGCCGAACACGGTCTGCTGCATTTCACCGCTGTGAATACGCACGGAGCCGCCGCCCACTTCGTAGCCGTTGATAACCATATCGTAGGCATTCGCTACCGCATCTTCCGGTGCAGCCTTCAGTTCCGCCGCCGTCATGTCTTTTGGCGAGGTGAACGGGTGGTGCATCGCGGTCAGGCCGCCTTCACCGTCGTCTTCAAACATTGGGAAGTCGATCACCCACAGCGGGGCCCATTTGCTTTCATCGGTCAGGTTCAGGTCTTTGCCGAGCTTCAGGCGCAGCGCACCCATCGCATCCGCAACGACTTTCTTGTTGTCTGCGCCGAAGAAGATCATGTCGCCGTCCTGCGCGCCGGTGCGCTCCAGAATAGCTTCCACGATGTCCGCATTCAGGAATTTCGCAACAGGGCTGGTAATGCCTTCCAGACCTTTAGCACGCTCGGTTACTTTAATATAGGCCAGACCCTTCGCACCGTAGATCTTGATGAAGTTGCCGTAGTCGTCAATCTGCTTACGGCTCAGCGCAGCACCGCCCGGTACGCGCAGGGCAGCCACGCGGCCTTTCGGATCGTTAGCCGGACCAGCAAAGACCGCGAACTCAACGGCTTTCATCAGGTCTGCCACGTCCACCAGCTCCATCGGGTTACGCAGGTCTGGTTTGTCGGAGCCGTAGCGACGCTCGGCTTCCGCGAAGGTCATGATTGGGAAATCGCCCAACTCAACGCCTTTTACGTCGTTCCACAGGCTACGCACCAGGGCTTCCATCACCTCACGCACCTGCTCGGCGGTCATGAAGGAGGTTTCCACATCGATCTGGGTAAATTCTGGCTGACGGTCTGCACGCAGATCTTCATCGCGGAAGCATTTCACGATCTGATAGTAGCGGTCGAAGCCGGACATCATCAGCAGCTGCTTGAACAGCTGTGGTGACTGTGGCAGCGCGTAGAATTTGCCCTTATGGACGCGGGATGGCACCAGGTAGTCGCGCGCGCCTTCCGGCGTGGCTTTGGTCAGCATCGGGGTTTCGATATCGAGGAAACCGTGGTCATCCATAAAGCGACGCACCAGGCTGGTGATTTTCGCACGGGTTTTCAGGCGCTGAGCCATCTCCGGGCGACGCAGATCCAGGTAGCGGTATTTAAGACGCGCTTCTTCGGTGTTGACGTGGTTGGAGTCCAGCGGCAACGCTTCTGCGCGATTGATAATCACCAGATCGGACGCCAGCACTTCGATAGCACCGGTCGCCATATCGGCGTTGATGTTTTTCTCGTCACGCGCACGCACGGTGCCCGTCACCTGAATGCAGAACTCATTACGCAGCTCAGAGGCCAGCTTCAACGCATCAGCGCGATCCGGATCGAAGAACACCTGAACGATACCTTCGCGGTCACGCATATCAATAAAGATAAGGCTACCAAGATCGCGACGACGATTGACCCAACCACACAGGGTGACCTGCTGCCCGACGTGGGACTGACGCAGCTGCCCGCAATATTCTGTACGCATGAGATATCCCTTAATTAGCCGCAGGCTGATTGTCGCCTGTCTTACAGGCTACGATGTCGCAGCTTTCTGTATGTCACAACTGGATGAAAAAAGGCGGCTATTATACTGGAAATTCTGCCGCACGATAAGAGCGAAGCACGGCCTGACGCGTGTTTGCTGTGCTCTTATTGTCTATTCTCACAAAAATTAACAAAATTATCCGACCGATAACAGGCCATCCCGTCGTAAGGTGTAAAAAAGCAATTAATTTTACTGGAGTGACAATGTTAACGCTTGATGCCACCAAAACCGCCCTTGTGGTCATTGATTTACAGGAAGGGATCCTGCCTTTTGCCGGTGGTCCACACACCGCTGACGATGTTGTAAGCCGTGCTGCGCGTCTGGCGGAAAAATGCCGGGCCAGCGGTGCGCCTGTCGTCATGGTGCGCGTCGGCTGGTCCACTGATTTCGCCGAAGCGCTAAAGCAGCCAGTTGATGCTCAGGCCCCGGCGCATGCGCTGCCGGACAACTGGTGGACATACCCGGTCTCGCTCGGTAAACGCGACAGCGATGTAGAAGTCACCAAACGCCAGTGGGGCGCATTCTATGGCACTGACCTGGAGCTCCAGCTGCGCCGTCGCGGGATAGACACTATTATTCTGTGCGGGATCTCCACCAACATCGGTGTGGAATCCACCGCCCGTAACGCCTGGGAGCTGGGCTTTAATCTGGTGATAGCGGAAGATGCGTGCAGCGCAGCCTCTGCGGATCAGCATCAGGGCAGCATGACCCATATCTTCCCGCGTATTGGTCGCGTGCGCAGCACGGATGAGATCCTCAGCGCGCTATGATGTACGTGGGTTTGCCCCAGTGGTCGCACCCGAAATGGGTGCGCCTGGGTATTACTGGCCTTGAAGAGTATGCCCGACACTTTAACTGCGTGGAGGGCAATACCACGCTGTACGCTCTGCCACGCACGGAGATCGTCGAGCGCTGGCGCGAGCAAACCACCGACGATTTCCGCTTTTGCTTCAAATTTCCGGCAACCATCTCCCACAACGCCGCGCTGCGAAACTGCGATGATTTAACCCACGAGTTTTTCACCCGGATGTCGCCCCTGGCAAACCGTGTTGGCCAGTACTGGCTCCAGCTTCCCGCCACGTTCGGCCCGCGCGATCTACAAGCCCTCTGGCAGTTTCTCGACGCCCTGCCCCACGATTTCACGTACGGTGTGGAGGTGAGGCATCCAGATTTCTTTGCCAAAGGCGACGCGGAGAAAGCGCTGAATCGCGGCCTGCATGAACGATCAGTCAACCGCGTGATCCTCGACAGCCGCCCCGTGCACAGCGCAATCCCGCACAGCGAAGCCGTTGTTGATGCCCAGCGCAAAAAACCGAAAGTACCGGTTCACGCCATTGTTACCGCGCAGAACCCGATGGTCCGGTTTATCGGCAGCGATAACATGCAACAGAATGAGGAGATGTTCGCCGTCTGGCTGCAAACGCTCGCGAAATGGGAGCAAACCACCACTCCGTACCTGTTTTTACATACGCCGGATATTGCCCAGGCACCTGAACTGGTCGATGCTCTCTGGCAGGCCTTGCAGCAGGCGGTTCCGTCGGTTGGCCCCGCGCCGTCCATCCCACAACAATCTTCTCTTTTCTGAAATCACCCCCTATCATAGAGACGTGCCATCTGCCAAAAACAGGGAGTTAGTATGGTCAGCGCGCTGTACGCGGTGTTAGGTGCATTACTGCTGATTAAATTTTCATTTGATGTTGTGCGCCTGAGAATGCAGTACCGCGTCTCCTACGGTGACGGGGGCTTTTCTGAGCTGCAAAGCGCAATCCGGATCCACGGCAACGCGGTCGAGTACATTCCCGTCGCGTTAATTTTACTGCTGTTAATGGAGATGGATGGCGCAGAAACCTGGATGGTGCACGTCTGTGGGCTGCTGCTGATTGCAGGGCGTTTGATGCATTATTATGGTTTTCACCACCGCCTGATCCGCTGGCGTCGTTCCGGCATGAGCGCGACCTGGTGCTCGCTTTTGCTGATGGTGCTGGCTAACCTTTGGTATATGCCGTGGGAGTTGGTTTTCTCCTTCCATTAGCGCACAATATGCCCCTTTATTTTTCCCGGATTTTTACGTTATGTCAGATCGCGACACGCTTTTTTCCGCGCCTATCGCCAGCCTGGGCGACTGGACCTTTGATGAACGGGTAGCCGAAGTCTTCCCGGATATGATCCAGCGCTCTGTTCCCGGTTATTCCAATATCATCTCCATGATCGGCATGCTGGCGGAGCGTTTCGTTCAACCCGGCACGCAGGTCTATGACCTGGGCTGTTCGCTGGGAGCGGCAACGCTGTCCATTCGTCGTAACGTTCATCACGATGGCTGCAAGATTGTGGCTGTCGATAACTCACCGGCCATGGTTGAACGCTGCCGTCGCCACATTGACGCGTATAAAGCCCCTACGCCTGTGGAGGTGGTGGAAGGCGATATCCGCGATATCGACATCCAGAACGCCTCGATGGTGGTCCTGAACTTTACCCTTCAGTTCCTGGTGCCGGACGATCGTCAGCGGTTGCTGGATAAAATTTATCAGGGCCTCAACCCGGGCGGCGCGCTGGTGTTGTCTGAGAAATTCAGCTTTGAAGACGCCAGCGTGGGCGAATTGCTGTTCAATATGCACCATGATTTCAAGCGTGCAAACGGCTACAGCGAGCTGGAGATCAGCCAGAAGCGCAGCATGCTTGAAAACGTCATGCTGACGGATTCCGTTGAAACACACAAAGCGCGCCTGCGCAAAGCCGGATTTGAACACAGCGAACTGTGGTTCCAGTGCTTTAACTTTGGTTCTCTGGTGGCGCTGAAAGCCGGAGACGCAGCATGATCGAGTTCGGTAATTTCTATCAGCTGATTGCCAAAAACCACCTATCCCACTGGCTGGAAACCCTGCCTGCGCAAATTGCCACCTGGCAGCGCGATCAGCAGCATGGTCTGTTGAAGCAGTGGTCCAACGCCGTGGAGTTTCTGCCTGAACTGACGCCTCATCGTCTGGATTTACTGCACAGCGTGACGGCGGAGAGCGAAGAGCCGCTCCCGGCCGGGCAGATCAACCGCATCGAAACGCTGATGCGTAACCTGATGCCGTGGCGCAAAGGGCCGTTCTCGCTGTACGGCGTGAACATCAATACCGAATGGCGCTCAGACTGGAAGTGGGATCGCGTTCTGCCGCATTTATCCGACCTGACCGGGCGCACTATTCTGGACGTGGGCTGCGGTAGCGGCTATCACATGTGGCGCATGATCGGCGCAGGCGCGCATCTGGCCGTCGGTATCGATCCGATGCAGCTGTTCCTGTGCCAGTTTGAAGCGGTGCGAAAGCTGCTGGGTAACGACCAGCGCGCGCACCTGCTGCCGCTGGGTATCGAGCAACTCCCTGCCCTGAAAGCGTTTGATACCGTGTTCTCGATGGGCGTGCTGTACCACCGTCGCTCCCCGCTGGAGCATCTCTGGCAACTGAAAGATCAGCTGGTCAGCGGCGGTGAGCTGGTGCTGGAAACGCTGGTCATCGAAGGCGATGAACATGCCGTTCTGGTGCCGGGCGATCGCTATGCGCAGATGCGCAACGTTTACTTCATCCCTTCCGCGCTGGCGCTGAAGAACTGGCTGGAGAAATGTGGGTTTGTCGATGTACGCATCGCCGATGTGTGCGTGACGTCGGTTGAGGAACAGCGTCGCACCGACTGGATGATCACCGAATCGCTGGAGCAGTTCCTCGACCCGGACGATCACAGTAAAACCATCGAAGGCTATCCGGCCCCGATGCGTGCGGTGCTGATTGCAACGAAGCCGTAGTATTTATCCCCTCACCCCGGCCCTCTCCCCAAAGGAGCGAGGGTGAAAAGACCGCACCGTGCAGTCCCCTCTCCCCTGTGGGGAGAGGGTTAGGGTGAGGGGCAAGAATAAAAAAAGGCCCCTGTTGAAATTGCAGGGGCCTGGTACAAGCAAGCATCATATTGGGCGACATGATGCGCGGTAAAAATCGGTACGTTGCTACACGTGATGACGTTCAATCAGCGATTTCATTTCCGCAACCGACTCTCCATCCACACCGTAGCGCGAGTACTCATCCGCTTCAGCATCCGTCGACATTGACAACCCTGTATTGCGATAACGCATGGGTGAAGGTATCCATTTACCCGCCGAGCTGTGCAACTCTTCCACCCCTGCGTTTAAAAACAGTTCCAGATTGCTGGCGCGTACTCCTGCGCCCGCCATGATTATTGGAACACCGGAATGTGCTTTTAGTTCCGTAATTAATTTCAGTCCTTTTTCAGCCGAGGGCTGCTGGCCCGACGTCAGAACGCGCGCCACGCCCAGTTCTGCCAGCGTATCAAAGGCTTGTATCGGATCCTGACACATATCGAACGCACGATGAAAAGTGACCGCCATTCCTTGGGCTGCACGCATGACCTGGCGCATACGCGAAAGATCGATGTTTCCGTCTTCATCCAGCACACCGATCACCAGGCCCGGAAAACCGGAATCACGGACGAGGGCGATATCCTCAAGCATGGCACTGAACTCACCCGCCGTATAACAAAAATCACCGCCGCGCGGGCGAATAATCGGGTGCACCGGAATGGTGATGGCCTGACGGGCTGATTTCAGCACGCCAAAGGACGGGGTTAATCCCCCTTCTTTCGGTGCCGCGCAAAGCTCGATGCGATCGGCCCCCTGCCGTTGCGCAGTGACGGCACACTCCACGCTGTAACAACAAATTTCCAGCAGCGCCATGTCATCCTCCTTAAATTTTACTCAACGTACCATCGTGGCACGTTGCCCGATTCGTGTCTGGATCGACGCTCACAGTGCTTACGCTTCGCTGGCGACGATCTGCTCAATAGTCCAGGGATGGAATTTCACCGTCACGCTGCCGTCCGTTACGGCAAGCGTAGGGTTCGGTAAGCGTTCGCGCTCACCTTTTGGCGAGCTGGTTTTGACGAAAATACCCGGCTGGCTTAACCCCTCGTCGGAAAGCAGCGCCAGCGCACGGGCGTTCAGCGTCTCGGGCTCCCCAGGCAGAACAATTTCGATATGCTCCCAGCCTTCGTGCGGATAACGCTTCTCTCCTGGCCAGGGCAGTTCCACAACGGTGAATTGCCAGTGCGCCACAGTAACCGGCGCGTGAAGTTTGAACAGGCAAATCGGGCGACCGTTAATGATATTCTCTGACAGCAGTTCTCCGCACTGCTCAAAGCCACGCCGCCAGCGTTCTGCGGTGGCATTCTGGTGGCAGCGCAAAGAGATGTGATCGGCCTCAAGCGGCACGATATCCAGCCCGAGACGGGTGGCAAGTTCTGTGAACGCCTGGGTGAAGCGCGGTAAATCTGCGGAAATATCATGCAGTTCGTCAATGGTGTGCCAGTTCGCCATAGGTCAGTCTCGTTTCGTGTCGCAAAGCCGCTAATTTACTCTGTTGATCTCTGTCGACCAACCGCAGAATCACGGTTTTTTTGACTGCATGATTATGCATACCGTCTTCGCCTGGATTCTGAGCAATCTTCGCCCCCCGCAGGGCTGACGCCCGAGGCCATTTGCAGTATACTCCCGCCCTAAATTCTTAAACTGGCGTGGGTGTTTTTTACCCGCATCAAAAACGTAAGGTATCCAGGTGAATATTCAGGCTCTTCTCTCAGAAAAAGTCAGTCAGGCACTGATTGCCGCAGGTGCGCCTGCGGATTGCGAACCACAGGTTCGTCAGTCAGCGAAAGTACAGTTTGGCGACTATCAGGCTAATGGCGTGATGGCAGTGGCTAAAAAACTGGGCATGCCGCCGCGACAGCTCGCTGAGCAGGTACTGACGCATCTGGATCTCAACGGCATCGCCAGCAAAACCGAAATCGCCGGTCCGGGCTTTATCAACATTTTCCTTGAGCCTGCGTTCCTGGCAAGCCACGTTGACGCGGCGCTGAAATCTGACCGTCTGGGCGTGGCTCAGCCAGAAGCGCAGACCGTGGTGGTTGACTACTCCGCGCCAAACGTGGCGAAGGAGATGCACGTCGGTCACCTGCGCTCCACCATTATCGGTGATGCGGCCGTGCGTACCCTGGAGTTCCTCGGTCACAAGGTGATCCGCGCTAACCACGTAGGCGACTGGGGCACGCAGTTCGGTATGCTGATCGCATATCTGGAAAAACAGCAGCAGGAAAACGCAGGCGAAATGGCGCTGGCAGACCTGGAAGGTTTCTACCGTGAAGCCAAAAAACACTACGACGAAGACGAAGCCTTTGCCGAGCGCGCGCGCAGCTACGTGGTGAAACTTCAAGGCGGCGATCCGTACTTCCTCGAGATGTGGCGCAAGCTGGTGGACATCACCATGTCCCAGAACCAGCTTACCTATAACCGTCTGAACGTGACCCTGACCCGCGACGACGTAATGGGTGAAAGCCTGTATAACCCGATGCTGCCGGGCATTGTGGCGGACCTGAAAGCCAAAAACCTGGCGGTGGAAAGCGAAGGCGCAACGGTAGTATTCCTTGATGAGTATAAAAACAAGGAAGGCGAACCGATGGGCGTGATCGTCCAGAAAAAGGATGGCGGCTATCTCTACACCACCACCGATATCGCCTGTGCGAAATACCGTTACGAAACCCTGCATGCAGACCGCGTGCTGTATTACATCGACTCCCGTCAGCACCAGCACCTGATGCAGGCGTGGACTATCGTGCGTAAAGCGGGTTATGTGCCGGATTCCGTGCCGCTGGAACACCACATGTTCGGCATGATGCTGGGTAAAGACGGTAAGCCGTTCAAAACCCGTGCAGGCGGCACCGTGAAGCTCTCCGATCTGCTGGATGAAGCGCTGGAGCGCGCCCGTCGCCTGGTGGCCGAGAAGAACCCGGACATGCCTGCTGACGAGCTGGAGAAACTGGCTAACGCGGTTGGGATCGGTGCGGTAAAATACGCGGATCTCTCCAAGAACCGTACCACCGACTATATCTTCGACTGGGACAACATGCTGGCGTTTGAAGGCAACACGGCGCCGTACATGCAGTACGCTTACACCCGCGTACTCTCCGTCTTCCGTAAAGCCAGTATTGACGAAAGCGTGCTGGCGAACGCCACGGTGACCCTTACCGAAGACCGTGAAGCACAGCTGGCTGCCCGCCTGCTTCAGTTCGAAGAGACGCTCTCTGTGGTCGCGCGCGACGGTACGCCGCACGTTATGTGTGCATACCTTTACGATCTGGCCGGTCTGTTCTCTGGCTTCTACGAACACTGCCCTATCCTGACCGCCGAGAGCGAAGCGGTGCGTAACAGCCGCCTGAAGCTGGCGCAGCTGACGGCGAAGACCCTGAAACTGGGTCTGGATACCCTGGGTATCGAAACCATAGAACGTATGTAAAAAAGAAACCCGGCGGTTGCCGGGTTTTTTTATAAATGAACGCCATCAGTCGTGAACGAGTACCTGGAAGGTATCTAATTCATACTCTCTGCCGTTATAGCCGATGCAGCAACCTCTGCTGAGGTGACTTCCAGCTTTACCCAAAAAGAGACCGTTATCGAATTTTGCACGGGCAACGTAGAGCTTAGTGCCATTGGCTTCATGTCCCGCCTCAACCATATTCGGTGGGAAATGTTTATCCTTAACGTCTACCCATTTTAAAGCGCCCACGTAAACTTCAAATTCATTACAAAAGTGCTCTCTTCCTCCCCATGGGACCCATGCCGTATTGCCGAACACCCATTTCCCCGGATGAATCCCACCATTCACTTTTGCGCGAATAATAAACAATGGAGATGGTCCTTTGATACCAGGAACACCTATTTCATAACCTGCTACAGGCGCGTCCAATGGGATAAACTCATCTCTTTTCGCTGATTTCCACATAATGATGTCCTTTTCAGTCTAAATAATTATCCGTAGTTAAAATCATTAAAACTCAGAAATTGAATGAATGGCAAAGTCATTATTCAGGCTTTGAAAAATAATCACCTTAACCAGTGATTTTTCCGGGCCTTCCGCATGGATAAAACGGCGAAGCGCAATAAAGGTATGGAACTGGCCAGCCACAAGCTGGCTTCCGACATACAGTAGTGGGAAATAACCCGCACCATCAATATCCTTGAAAACCGTGTCGAACATATTGATATGTTCTTCAGACATTTTATCAGCATGCATATTTACAGCAGGGTTAACGATAATACCGCCCATTGTATTTTCCATTGCATCACTCCTTGTATGAATATTAGAAGAATCTTAACGCAGATAAAAAATAGGATAAATACGGATTGTGTTTTGTGAAGAAAATCACGATTTAATACTAAGCGCAACGTATTTCCAGCCTAGTATTCACCCCATCAATATATAACACGCCTGATATTGATAGCGTAAGGTATTTTCCCGGTGCCATTATAAAAAAAAGCCTCTTCTAAAAGAGGCTTTGCAGTAATGAGATTATTATTCAGGTATTAAAAATATTTCCGTAAATATTCCGTCAGACACAGAATCGCCATTGCCTGGCCATACGGCATCGAGGTCAGCGGTATCTGGCGGTAAAACGCCAGATCGCTGCCCATCCCCGTCCCGAAGGACGTTTGCAGCAGTTCCCCTTCCGGCGAGATGTTTTGCACGATACCGCGGATCGCTTTCTCCGCCACCTCTGCATACTCTGCGCCGACATACCGCTTGCGCACGGCTTTCAGAATGCCGTAGGCAAACCCTGCCGTGGCCGACGCCTCCAGATAAGAATCAGGATCGTCCAGCAGCGTATGCCACAATCCACTCTCATCCTGACATTTTGCCAGTGCGGCGATCTGCGCATTTAGCACCTGCACCAGATAGCGACGAACGGCGTTGTTTTCTGGCAGATCCACCAGTTCGAGGAAATCCGGGATCACGATGGTCAGCCAGCTGTTGCCGCGCGCCCAGCGGGCCCGGGCAAAGTTGTGATTGCCGTCGTAATTCCAGCCGTGGAACCACAGCCCCGTCTCACGATCCATCAGGTTCTGTACGTGGAGCAGGAACTGATAGATCGCCTCCTCGACGTACTCCGGCTTATTAAGCAGCTTGCCGATTTTCGCCAGCGGCAGCACCGTCATCATCAGCGTGTCATCCCACATCTGCTGATGGTTCTCTTCCGCCAGTGTGATGTGCTGCATGCCGCCATGTTCGGTGCGCGGCATCTCATTCATCGCCCATTCCGCCCAGCTTTCCAGCCACGGCAACCAGGCCGGGTTTTTGGTCTCTTCGTAGCGATACGCCAGTGTCAGGAACGGCGACATGGTATTCACGTTTTTGGTGGTTGCGCCTTCTGCGAAACGGTCAGTAAACCAGCTGTCGATAATCTCGCGCATGCCTGCGTCACCGGTCTGGCAGTAATACTGCCAGATACCGTACAAACCAACGCCGTGCGTCCATTCCCATCCGGCCCAGCCTTTGGTGTCGATCACGCGCCCGTCGTCCAGCCGCAGCAAAAACTCACCCGTTTTGTCGTGGATATTGACCAGATTATGCGTCACCTTTTGAATCAGCGATTTCAGTTCATCCCTGGCGATAAAGCGCTCAGGCTGACGCAGTAACGGGCTATGTTTGACAGGCCAAACTTTCATCATCTTAACCTCTGTTGTATGTCGAATTCAGTACCGCACGATCCTTCAGCGAAGGGGCCGCCGGCTTGTTGCGATTCAGGTAACCGATATTGTTGTTGCCCCACAGGGATTCATACGGCATACCGGCCAGCATCTCCACGGTGGCGCGGGCCTGCGGGGTCGCCGCCTCCGGCATCGCATGGCCGGACTCGCGCATTTTCGCGGTCTCTTCACGCAGGGTGCTGTGGGTCTGCAAATTGAGTTTGAAGCGCAGGGAGACCAGGAAGCCGCAGAACAGTACCAGAATGGTGCCGACGCTCAGGATCATCAGGATAGTGTGGCTCACTTCCGCAGGCTGCACTTTTTGACCGCTGACAAAGCCAGACATCTGCATCACGATCCCCACCAGCATTACCGCACCGGCCTGGGACGCTTTACGGGTCAGCGTCATGATGCCCGCGAAGATCCCTTCGCGACGCTGACCGGTGATCACTTCGTCCACGTCAGCAATGTAGGTGTAGGTATTCCACGGTACGTAGTTGATACCCCCGCGGCCAAGACCGGCAACCGCAGAGATCAGCAGCAGCAGAGCGTAAACGTCGCTCAGGCCCGCGTAATAAAGCACCGCGTAAGAGAGCGAGGCCAGGCCAAACAGCACGACCACCATGCGGTAAGACGGCGCAGGTCCGAAGCGAATGCACAGCGGGATCATGCCAATCACGGCGAGGAACTGGAAGATGGCCATCGTGCCCAGCAGGTTGGACGCCATGGATGCTTCCTGCATCAGCACAAACACCACGTAATAGGTGAATACGGCGTTGAACACATCCTGGGCAATATAGCCGCCGAGATACATGCCCAGATGCTGGCGGAAAATCTTGATACGCAGCGTCGAACTTAATTCGACAAAAAGACGGTTCAGGCTCTGTCCCAGGGTCAGCTTTTTCTTCTCTTCTTCAGCGCGCAGGGCTGCTTCAGACCACTCTTCCCGCGGACGCTCCCAGGTGAAGAACCAGACGAAAGTAAGCATCAGCGCGCAAAGTACGGAGAAGACCAGGCTTGCATAGAAGAAGGAGATCGCGTTGTCTTTGCCGAAATGCGTGAGCAGGATCCCCGGCAGGAAGGAGGCTAGAATGGCGGACATCTGGGCCATGGAGATACGCGCCCCGGAGAATTTGGTTTTTTGTTTGAAATCGTCAGTCATTTCCGGCACCAGCGTTTCATACGGCACCAGAATCATGGTGTAAACAATATCAAAGATCAGATACGTCAGCAGGTAATACCAGAAACTCATGTCCCCTACCCACATCAGCGAGTAGCTGAAAACGCAGGGAATACCGAGCAGGATGAAGAACTTACGCCGGCCAAAACGTTTACCCAGCCAGGTGGTACCAAAATTATCGGTTAAAAAGCCCATTAACGGACTGACAACCGCATCCAGCACCCTTGCGGCGGCGAAGATAAAGGTTGCTTCAATCGGTGTGAGTCCACAGAAGGTCGTATAAAAATACAAAAGCCAGGCGGCCGTCAGGGCGGTAGTCCCCGCTCCGAGGAAGTCCCCTGAACCGTAAGCAAGATAATTTGCGAGTCCAATTTTACGTGTTTTCATTGCCGTCAACCCTAATCAGTTTTGGGAGACTCCCTGTAAGCAAACCTCGTCCGGGAGTTTTTACACGGCTACAGTAAAAGTATCGACCTGGTGAAACCTTTCTGTTTCTGCCATCACAGGGTGGTGAATGGCAAAAATGCAAAGAGTGTCAATACGCGTGTCACTGATTTATAAAACAGCGTTTCTTTTGTATCAAAAGGGAAGGCCAATTTTGCGAGCCAGCCTTCAGAAATGCCTGAAGACTGGCGAAAAGGCGGGCAGTTAGCGGTAGTTGACGAGCACCTCGTTGCGCTGAACCTTCAGCGCCGGGATCAGACGTCCACCGCCTGGCACTTCCCAGATAAAGCGTAAAGGTTCCTGAGCAGACACCCCGTTGAAGGCCTGGGTGATGCCACTTTGGCCCTCGATTTCCGCGCAGCGGGTCAGCGAGCACAGCCGCACCCGCAACCCGGCCGGTGTGGGCCCCGTCAGGGTGTAATTCCAGGCCACCAGCGTCATCTGCCCGGAGACGGGCTCAGAGGCTGACAGCGGACGGGAGGAGATCGACTCCCCCCGATGGTTGAGCGTTAAGCCGATACTGCTGGCCTGCCATGCCCCCTCGCCTGCGGCCTGCACCGCCAGCGGGAAAAATAAGATCCACAGCCACTTACGCATTATTTCCCTCCTATGGTCGCCGTCATGCGAATATTGCGGTTATCGGACAGCTCCATATTCGACAGCACCACCAGCTGGTTCAGGCTCCGGCGCAGGAAGCGCGACAGCAGCGGACGCAGCGCATGATTCACCAGCAGCACCGGCGGCGCGCCCAGCATCTCCTGACGCGCCAGCGCCTCCTGGGTTTGCGCCAGCAATCTGTCCGCCAGACCCGGCTCCAGCCCGCCACCGCCCTGTAGGGCCTGAAGCAGCAGACGTTCCAGCGGCGTGTCCAGGCCAATCACCTGCACTTCGCCGGTTCCCGGGAACCATTGCTGGGTTATGGCGCGCCCGAGCGCCACGCGCACCACCGCCGTCAGCTCATGTGGATCGCTCTGGAGCGGCGCATGCTCGGCCAGTGTTTCCAGAATGGTGCGCATATCGCGGATCGGCACCTTCTCATCGAGCAGATTTTGCAGCACTTTGTGCAGGGTGGTTAAGGTCAGCACGCCCGGCACCAAATCTTCGGTCAGCTTCGGCATCTCCTGCGTTACGCGGTCAAGCAGCTGCTGCGCCTCCTGACGTCCAAACAGTTCCGCGGAGAACTGGCCAATCAGATGGTTGAGGTGCGTCGCGACCACGGTACTGGCCTCAACAACCGTGTAACCCTGGATCTGCGCCTGCTCTTTCAGGGCGCTCTCAATCCAGATGGCCGCCAGACCAAAGGCCGGGTCGGTCGTCTGCTCACCCGGCAACGTGCCAGCGGCAGTGCCAGGGTTAATCGCCAGCCAGCGGCCGGGGTACGCATCACCGCTGCCGATTTCCACCCCTTTCATCAGGATGCGGTAGCGTGCGGGCGGGAGATCCATATTGTCCCGGATATGCACCACCGGCGGCAGGAAGCCCATGTCCTGGGCGAATTTTTTACGAATGCTGCGGATACGGCCAAGCAGTTCGCCATCCTGCTGGAAGTCCACCATCGGGATAAGGCGGTACCCCACTTCCATCCCCAGCGAATCTTCGAGCTGAACGTCGTTCCAGGTGGCTTCCACCGCCTGGGTGTTCTCAGGCATTTTGACCGGCGCTGGCTCTGCCTTAGGCTGAGTTTCACGGCCACGCATCCACCAGGCAAGGCCCAGCAGCGCGGCAGTGAACAGCAGGAATACCAGGTTTGGCATGCCCGGCACCATACCGAGCAGGCCCAGTACCGCCGCGGAGAGCAGCATAACGCGCGGGTTGCTGAACAACTGCCCCACCATCTGCTCGCCTACATCCTGATCGGTGCTGACGCGGGTCACAATCACCCCCGCCGCGGTGGAGATCACCAGTGCCGGGATCTGTGCCACCAGACCATCACCAATGGTCAGCAGCGTATAGCTTTCCGCTGCGTGGCCCATGTCCATGCCGTGTTGCAGCACGCCGACCAGCAGGCCGCCGACGACGTTAATCACCATGATCAGAATGCCCGCGATGGCGTCACCGCGCACAAACTTACTCGCACCGTCCATGGAGCCGTAGAAATCTGCCTCCTGGGTCACTTCGGCACGGCGTTTTTTTGCTTCATCTTCCGCAATCAGCCCGGCATTCAGGTCGGCGTCGATGGCCATCTGCTTGCCCGGCATCCCGTCGAGCACGAAGCGCGCGCCCACTTCTGCGATACGCCCCGCCCCTTTAGTGATAACCATGAAGTTGATAATCACCAGAATGACGAACACCACGATACCGATGGCGAAGTTGCCGCCCACCAGGAAGTGACCGAAGGCTTCGACCACCTTGCCCGCCGCCGCCGCGCCGGTGTGCCCTTCCATCAGGATGATACGCGTGGAGGCAACGTTCAGCGCGAGGCGCAGCAGCGTGGTGAACAGCAGGATCGTTGGAAACGCGGCGAACTCCAGCGTGCGCTGGGTGAACATCGCCACCAGCAGCACCATGATGGACAACGCAATGTTGAAGGTGAAAAGCAGGTCGAGGATAAATGCCGGTAACGGCAGCACCATCATCGACAGAATTAGCAGGATCAGAATCGGTCCGGCAAGGATCTGCCATTGCGTCGATTTCAGGTTGCCGGGCAGGCGCAACATTGCCACCAGATTAGCCATCAGTGTCCTTCTCGTTCAAAAAATCCAGTGCTTCAGGCACCGGAAGGTTCTCAGGTTTTACAGGTCGTTGACCGCCCGCTAAACGCCAGCGTTTCAGTTGCCACACCCAGGCCAGCACCTCTGCGACAGCGGCGTAGAGCTGGCCCGGGATCTGTTGTCCAATTTCCGCGTGGCGATACAGCGCACGGGCTAATGGCGGTGCTTCAAGGATCGGTACGCGGTTTTCCGTCGCGATTTCACGAATGCGCAGCGCAATTAGCCCGGCCCCTTTCGCCACCACTTTCGGTGCGCTCATTTTGTTTTCGTCGTACTGAAGCGCCACGGAGTAGTGGGTCGGGTTAGTGACAATCACATCGGCTTTCGGCACATCTTCCATCATGCGACGACGCGCGGCAGCACGTTGCATCTGGCGGATACGGCCCTTGACGTGCGGGTCGCCTTCCATCTGTTTATATTCATCGCGAATATCCTGACGCGACATTCGCAGCTTCTTGATATGGGAAAAGATCTGGAAGATAACGTCGAACGCCACCATCGGAATAATGCTGAGAACCACCAGCAGCGAGCCTAATCCGACCAGGTTCAGGGCATTCTTCATCGCCGTCATGGGGGATTCACTGATCAGACGCATCATCTCCGGCCAGTGGTGCCACAGAAAAAACCCGGCAGCACTGCCCATAAGAAGCGATTTCAGGATCGCTTTAAGAAGCTCAGCCCCGGTTTGAGCTGAAAACATTTTCGCAATACCGGGTAGCGGGTTGAGCTTGGAGAATTTCGGTTGCAGCGATTTACCGCTGAACACCAGGCCACCGAGCATGACCGGCGAAACAAGAGCCACGATGACCACCCCGGCAATCAACGGCAGCAGAGCGATCATGGCGCTTTTAACCAGGTTGATGATCTGAATGAGGATCAGATTGGGGTCATTGACCATGCTGTGATCAAAACGTAAGCCAGCAGAGAGCATTCCCGCCAGTCTGCGGGCAAGCATCTCCCCGCCCCACCAGATTATGCAGACGCCCACCACCAGGATCAGCAGGGAGGTCAGCTCTCGGGATCGGGGGATCTGCCCATCCTCACGGGCTTTTTCAAGTCGGTGGGGTGTGGGGGCTTCTGTTTTGTCGTCGTTCTCTTCTGCCACTGTGCCTGCTCGCAGCCCATTAATTCACGGGTATCATGCCAGCGCAGAGAAAATCCAATGGCGGGAAAAGCCCGTTTATTCGGGCTCTTTTCGCTGTTTTTGTTCTGAACCACCTCAGGCCGCGTTCACAGCCTGAGGCAGAAGGGCAATCAGAAACCAAGACTGTCCAGCAGATCGTCCACCTGATCCTGGCTTGCCACCACGCCCGCTTTGCTGGTGTCAAGCTGTGGACCATTGAGCAAGCTTTCGTTCTCGCGTTTCGGTCGGGCAGCCGGTTCCGGAATATTTTCCAGCAGCACCATCAACAGCTGACGTTCAATCTCCTGAATCACATCCATCATGCGCTTGATCACCTGGCCGGTGAGGTCCTGGAAATCCTGCGCCATCATGATGTCCAGCAGTTGCGCATTGGTGAAGCTGGTGTGTCCTGGCACATCGCCCAGGAACTGACGGGTGTCCGTTACCAGTTCGCGGGCATCCGCCAGCTCAATGGGGTTCTCAAACCACTCATCCCAGCGTTGGGTCAGCGCTTTCGCCCCCTTCTCCATCGCATCCTGGTGCGGCTGTGACGCCTCAACGCTGTTCAGCGCTCGCTCGGCCGCCTGCGCGGTCATCTGCACCACGTAGTCCAGACGGTCGCGCGCGTCGGGGATGGCTTCCGCCGCTTCGGCGATAGCCTGGTCCAGCCCCAGCTCACGGAGGCTGTCGCGCAGCATGCGGGTCAGGCTACCAATACGGGCAATAATGTCGCTCGGCGAATGTTCTTCAACGGGTTTCATAGCAGGTTGCAACATTTCCATCACCTCACATGCCGAGTTTCTCGAAGATCTTCCCGAGCTTCTCTTCCAGAGTCGCCGCGGTGAATGGCTTCACCACGTAGCCGCTTGCGCCCGCCTGTGCAGCGGCAATAATGTTCTCTTTCTTCGCTTCTGCGGTCACCATCAGCACCGGCAGAGAGGCCATGCCTGCATCCGCGCGGATGGTTTTCAGCAGTTCGAGACCGTCCATGTTCGGCATGTTCCAGTCGGAAATCACAAAACCAAACCCGCCAGCCTGGAGTTTGTTCAGCGCATCCACCCCGTCTTCTGCTTCTTCAACGTTGTTGAAGCCTAGCTCTTTTAGCAGGTTGCGCACAATGCGACGCATGGTGGAAAAGTCATCCACAACCAAAAACTTAAGCTCTTTATCCGCCATAAAATAATACTCCTGAGTCAAATACGTATTGCCTGTCCGGCACTGATTTTCGCCAGCATCTGCTGGCTTACCTGGCTAAGATCGACCACTTCGCTTACGCCACCCATATTGATGGCCTCGCGCGGCATGCCGAACACCACACAACTTGCTTCATTCTGCGCAATCGTCCAGGCGCCAGCCTGGTGCATCGCGAGCATTCCGGCGGCGCCGTCGTTGCCCATCCCCGTCAGGATCACCCCCACGGCGTTGCGCCCCGCATGTTTCGCCACCGAATGAAACAGCACATCCACCGACGGACGGTGCCGGTTAACCGGCGGCCCGTCATGAATTTTGATTTGATAGTTCGCCCCGCTGCGCGCCAGCTCCATATGTTTGTCACCCGGGGCGATATACGCGTGACCTGGCAGCACGCGCTCGCCGTCTTCCGCCTCTTTCACGCTGATCTGGCACAGCTTATTCAGGCGCTCCGCGAATGAGCGGGTAAACCCCGGCGGCATATGTTGCGTAATCAGGATACCCGGGCTTGAGAGCGGCAATGGCTGGAGTACATGGCGAATTGCCTCTGTTCCTCCGGTTGACGCCCCAATGACCAGCAGTTTTTCCGAGCTGAGTAACGGTCCGGCCTTCAGGGTTGCCGGCGCGGCCATCGGCTTGTGGGCCGCCAGTTTTGCGCGCGACGCGGTACGGATTTTCTCGGCGATCATCTCGCTGTACGCCAGCATCCCCTCGCGAATGCCGAGCTGCGGCTTGGTGACAAAATCCACCGCCCCCAGCTCCAGCGCGCGCAGGGTGATTTCTGAACCTTTACCGGTCAGAGATGACACCATCACCACCGGCATCGGGCGCAGGCGCATTAATTTTTCCAGGAAATCGATGCCATCCATGCGTGGCATTTCGACATCCAGCGTCAGCACGTCGGGGTTATATTTTTTGATTAAATCCCGCGCGACCAGCGGATCGGGCGCTGTTGCCACCATCTCCATATCGCTGTGGCTATTGATGATTTCGGTCATGATCTGACGCATCAGCGCAGAATCATCGACAGACAATACCCTGATTTTACTCATGCTTTTTCCTTACTCAGCGCATAAACCGTTTGCCCACGCAGGCTAAACTCACGCACGAGGTTGCTGAAGTTTTCCGAGTGCCCGGCAAACAGTAAACCGTCAGGCTTGAGCAACGGAACAAAGCGACGCAGAATGTCCTGTTGCGTCGTTTTATCAAAATAGATCATCACGTTACGGCAAAAAATGGCGTCGAATGGCCCCGGCACGTTGTACTGCTTATCCAGTAAATTAACGGGAGCAAATTCCACGCAGTTCGCCAGCTCCTGGCGTACGCGCACCAGTCCTTCATGCGGGCCGGTACCGCGCATGAAGTAACGCTGTAGCTGCTGAGGAGACAGCGTTTTTAGTTCATCCTGGCGATAAACGCCGTTACGGGCTTTTTCCAGCACTTCGGTGTCGATGTCGCTGGCGTACACTTTCCAGCGGCCCGGCGCCATTCCCAGGGTGTCTGCAAGGGTGATGGCCAGCGAGTACGGCTCTTCCCCGGTAGAGGCTGCCGCGCTCCAGACGCGATACTCTCCGCTACGGCGACGGGCGTGTTCCGCCAGCACCGGGAAGTGATGCGCCTCGCGGAAAAACGCGGTCAGGTTGGTGGTTAATGAGTTGATAAATGCCTGCCATTCGGCGCTGTTCTGGTTCGCTTCGAGCATGCTCAGATAGCGGCCAAAATCATCCAGCCCCAGCGTGCGCAAGCGCCGCACCAGCCGGTTGTAGACCATGTCTCGCTTATGGTCCGCAAGCACGATCCCCGCACGCTGGTAGATTAACTGACATATCCGACGAAAATGCGCGTCGGACAGCGCGAGGCGCTGTGTCATCTGCAACAATAATGACGTTTGCCCTGAGGGCATGGGTGATGTCATAGCGCCTTCTCAATCACATTCAGGATACAACGGGTACGGCCTGTGACCGTCCGACTTCTGTTACTGCTTCAACGTGCTCTTTCACATTAAATACGGCGACCAACCCGGTAAGGTGATCCGCCTGGTTTGCCAGCTGATCGGTAGCCGCCGCCGCCTCTTCCACCAGTGAGGCGTTCTGCTGCGTAACCTGATCCATCTGTGTAACGGCCTGCGCCACCTGCTCAATACCACGGCGTTGTTCATCAGACGCCGAGGCAATCTCGCCCATAATGTCGTTAACCCGCGTCACGGAGGTGACAATCTCGTGCATGGTCTGCGCGGCGGTATCCACCAGCGCGGAGCCCTGCTGAACGCGGGAGACCGACTCTTCTATCAGCCCTTTGATCTCTTTCGCCGCGTTGGCGCTGCGACTGGCTAGGTTTCGGACTTCACCGGCAACCACCGCGAACCCGCGCCCCTGCTCTCCGGCACGCGCCGCTTCAACGGCCGCGTTCAGCGCCAGAATATTGGTCTGGAACGCGATACCGTCGATGACGCTGATAATGTCGCCAATTTTCTGCGAGCTGGCGGCAATCTGCTGCATCGTGCTGGCGACGTGAGAAGCCTGGTCGCCCCCACGTTTCGCCGTCATCGCCGCCTGTTTTGACAAGTCGGACGCCTGACGCGCGTTATCGGCGTTCTGGCTTACCGTCGCGGTCAGTTGCTCCATGCTGGCCGCCGTCTGCGCCAGCGATGCCGCCTGCTGTTCGGTGCGGGATGAGAGATCGTTATTGCCTGCCGCAATCTCTGTGATCCCGGTATGCATGGCGTAACTGCCCTGACGAACGTTGCTTACCGTTTCCCGCAGCGAACTCTGCATCGCCTTCAGGCTGGCGAAAATCGCTGATATTTCATTCCTGCCATACACGGCCACCGGACGCGCCAGGTCGCCCTTCGCCATACTGTCGAAGTGGCTGCTGACGATCGCCAGCGGCTGGACGATCATTTTGCGCGACCACCACAGCGAGCCGCCGGTCAGCAGGGCGGCCAGGATCACCATGGTCAGGAAAATCACCCCTGACATGCGGTAGCTGGTACGGCTGTCCGCACCGGCACGCGCCACAAACTGGTTAATATCCTGCTGCCATGCGTTAAAGCTGTCGTCAAATGCCGCCTGAGACGCCTGCACCGGCGCGGTCAGGAAGTCAGAAAGCTGGTTGTTCTCCAGCCACGTCGCCTGATGGTCGAGATCGCCGTACCACACATCAAAGTTCTTTTTCATGGCGACCTTCAGCGTTTTCTCTTTCTCACTCACCGCCTCCTGCGCCGTAAACGCCTTAAACTGCGCGTCGGCCTGCTTCAGGCTGCTGCGGGCCACGACCATCAGCGCCTTAATATCATCCGGCGGATAGCTCAGCGCGGTTAACGTCCCTGCTTTGTTCAGCGCAGTGCTTGCCTGTAACAGCACGGCACGCGTTTGTGCCAGTGCGGAGCGCTGCTGATTACTCGTCTCAACTTCCTGCAAATTCTGATAGCCATCGCGAAACGCCCAGAAAGACAACCCGTTACTGCCAACCTGCAAAACCCCACACAGGATCAGAATCAAAAACAGTGTGGTCGAGATACGAATACGATTTAACATCCACGCTCCCATCAAGCGGCAAGCAGCCGCGGTTTAATTGTCAGTCAAAATGTTTCCCAGTTTTCATCTTGTCCGGTCACCGCTGCGCGCGTAGGTGTTGTCACGGGCGCCGGGGTTGCTTCGCTGTACGCTGACCGCGAGCTGACCGTATTTATTGTTTTTGAAGTAAGACGGAACGCCGAGACGGCCATTTTCAGGCGGCTCGCCTGATCCTCAAGCGCAGCGGCCGCGGCAGCGGACTCCTGCACCAGGGCGGCGTTTTGCTGCGTCACACGATCCATTTCCGATACCGCCAGAGCGACCTGGTCAATACCACGACTCTGCTCATCCGATGCAGAGGCGATTTCACCCATGATGTCCGTCACGCGCGTCACGGCATTCACGATGTCATTCATGGTTTCACCCGCACTTTCCACCAGCACCGAGCCGGTATCCACGCGTGAAACAGAGTCTTCAATCAGGGCTTTGATCTCTTTCGCCGCATTGGCGCTGCGGCTGGCGAGGTTACGTACTTCGCCAGCGACCACGGCAAACCCACGTCCCTGCTCGCCCGCACGCGCCGCTTCAACGGCCGCGTTCAGCGCGAGAATGTTGGTCTGGAAGGCGATGCCGTCGATAACGCTGATGATATCGGCGATTTTCTTCGAGCTGTCGGCAATGTCATGCATGGTTTTCACCACGCCGTCGACCACCCGACCGCCGCGCTGGGCGGTGTCGGACGCGCTTTCTGCAAGCTGCGACGCCTGACGGGCGTTGTCGGCATTCTGCTTCACGGTCGCGGTGAGCTGCTCCATGCTTGCCGCCGTCTCTTCCAGAGCGGACGCCTGCTGTTCGGTACGGGACGAGAGATCGTTGTTGCCCATCGCGATTTCACTCGTGCCGGTATAGATGGCATCCGCCCCCTCGCGCACGTTGGCGACGGTATCAATCAGCGAACGCTGCATATGGTCGACGCTGGTCGCCAGCTCGGTGATCTCGTTGCGACCAGAAACGGTCAGCGTTTTCGTGAGATCGCCCCGGCCAATATCGCGGATATGGGCAATGACGCGGCCAAGCGGATTAAGAAGGATATGACGAATGCCGTACCACACGGCCACCAGCACGATGACAAGCGCGAGGGCGAGCACCGCCATCTGCCATTTCGCGAAACGGTAGTCGTTCTGGCTTTGCGTAAAGGCGGAGTGATAAAGCTCGCCGCTGGCTTTGGCATACTCGCCGAGCGCCGCGCCGAGTGCGTTCTGCATGCCCTGGGTCGGCTGCGCGAAATAGGCATCCATATTGCCCTTCTCCAGGAACTGCACCAGCTCCGTGAGGCCGGCGAAGTAGGCCAGATATTTTTCATCTATGTTCGCGCTCGCCTGCGCCATTGCGGGCTGAGGGGCGATTTTTTTGAAGGCCTCGTAATGTTTCGCCGCGTCTGCCAGCGTGGCGCGCGCATTCTTCAGCAGTTCCGTTTTTGCGCTGCTCTGCTGGTTGTTCGGATCCATCATCATGCGGGCAGACGAGCGGCTCAGATTGATACGCGTCTGCAACATCAGATCCCAGGTTGTGGTCAGTTCGCTTTGCTGCATCCGCAAATCGTTCGAGGCCGCGAAGCTGTCCTGGTTCTGTTTTAACGAGGAGAAAAAGAGGCCGCCAGAAATAAGCTGAAGAAGTGCGAAAATGACCAGCACCATCATAAGCATTGTGACAACGCGGATACGGTTCAACATACAACACCTTCTCATCGATTGATTAACGGTGTTATCGGCAGGGGCCACGGGAACTTTACATTTGCGAAAGGGAAAAGCGCGGGGAGTCAGAACGCGACGTCAACGATCAGCGTGTCGGTGTAGGTTCCGGCAGGCGGCGTGGCCTGGCTGGTCAGGACCTTAGCGCTGTAGTTATAGGTGCGTAAAAGCCCGTCGGTACTGACCTGGGATGAGCTGGCGCTGGCCCAGCGCTCGCTGCCACTGCCGCCCCAGCGGTTGCTGGTCGCCTCTTTATAGATGTCGTAACTCATAAAATTGCTGCCGCTAACCATACGACGAACGTTGTTCAGGGCGTTTGCTCCATTATTAATGCCTATGGTGTAGGTGCTGCCCTTGGTGCAGGTGACGGCGATCGACTGCGAAACGGTGGGAAAATTTTGCACCAGCGGCGCGCTGTTAAAATTCACGTCCGGCGTGGTCATCGTGCTGCAATCGTTGGTGACGGTCATGTTGAGGAGAATAGAGGTAGTTGCCGTGCCGGTTTGCGGGGTCAGGCATAGCCCGCCCGCGCCAACGGCGCACACGTTGTAGTTGATGCTGAACGTTAACAACACCTGGTACGGCCCGGCCGTGACGTTCTGCCCCGGCACAGTACGGAAATAAAGCGGAATGTTGTAGCGCCTTGACCCCAGCAGCCCGAGCAGGGTGTTGCCATTCCAGGTATAGGTTTTGCTGATTTGTACTTCACTGTTTCCGCCGCAGCCAGTGGCACCGCACAGGCGCGTGGGGATAACGTCCGCGATGGCCGCATTATCGGTACGTTTCATGGTGGCGCGGCTGTTGGCGGCTATCGACGCCGAGGTGTAGGTCAGCGTCACCGAGTCGTTGGTTAGCAGGTTGAGAACAGTATCGCAGGACACCACCAGCGTGCCGGTGGTTTGCACCTCCCCCGTACTGCTCAGGGCGAATGAGGTGACGCTGCCAAACGAGGCGTTCACCGTACTGACGGTGCAGGCCGCCCAGCCGCTGCCCGAGAACAGCAACAGTATGGCTATCAACAGGCGTTTCACGGCGCCTCCCGGCAGGTCAGCGGACCGTAGGTTTGCAGCTTATGCTCGGGATTTGCGCCCACGTTCAACGTTGCGATACAGCGTTTACCGTCCGGGGTGATGACCTCCAGAGGATTCACATCGTTGAGGTTTTCCAGCCAGGCGAGGCCGTCGTAGCCAACAACCGCGCTACTGCGGGACGCGCGTTTGACCTGGCTTCCCACCGGGATCGCATTGCCCTGCGCGTCATGCAGGATCACGCTGGCAACCCGCTCCTGCTCCATCGGGAAATCCACCAGATAACCGTTATGCCGACGAATCGCCACCCGACGCTCGGTCTCTTTCAGCCGGGTATCCGCAGGTAAGTTCAGGGTATCAATGCGGTAGCTCGCCGGGTAATAGGCGGAAACGCCGCTGACCAGCAGATAACCTTTGTTATTGGTTTTACCAACCGGCTGGTTCTCGTAGCTGACGGGTACGTCCGGATGTCCGTCGGTGCTGATCACCACAAACGCATCGTTGATTTTATTCGCCGCAAACAGCTCACCGTCCATCAGGACGACAGAGCCCATCGCCTCGCCCCACCAGGTCATCATCCCCTTCTCACCGTAGCCGCCGCCCTGAAGCTCAACATTGTTATTCCGCCAGCCGAGCGTGGCCTGTTGATAGTTACTCGACCGCGACTGGTTGGCCCAGGCCATGTTCCAGCTAAAGCCGCCGTCAGACGGCATCGAGTGGTTGTAGTTAATGCGTTGAGTGCTGCCTGCGTCAGGCGTGTTTTCAAAGGTAACGGCGGCGCTGTCACGTTCGCCCAGAGGGACCTGCAACGACAGCGCAACCGTCCAGTCGTCCCGCTGCTGGTCACGGCTGGCCGCCAGGTAAATACTGCTTGAGCGCCACAGATTTCGGCTC
>NZ_JABMCU010000150.1:0-11136 GCF_013179605.1 Enterobacter sp. CM29
TGCTGCTGGCGCCGATGATCGCCTGGTCGCTGGCGCGTAACAAAGATTTCGACAATCCGGTCTCGGCAGTGGTTATCGCCGTCAGCAGCTTCATCATCATGATGCCGATGCGCTTACAGATTACGCCTGTCGGCAGCGACGCCACGGTGAACGTCACCCAGGTGCTGACGTTCGCCAATATCGGCTCGACCGGCATTTTCGCCGGGGTGCTGATTGGGCTGCTCTCAACCGAGCTGTTTATCGCCATTTCACGGCTGAAGGCGCTGCACATTTCGCTGGGGGAGAACGTGCCTCCGGCGGTGAGCAAATCCTTTACCGCGCTGATCCCGACAATCCTCACGCTCTCCCTGTTTGCGGTGCTGGCGGCAATACTGGCGAACGTGCTGCATACGGATCTGATCCATCTCATTACGACATTCATTCAGCAGCCGCTGCGGCTGATCAACACCAGTCTGCCCGGGACGATCTTCATTTACAGCTTCGGTAACTTCCTGTTCACGCTCGGTATTCATCAGTCGGTAGTCAACAGCGTGGTGCTGGAACCGTTCCTCCTGATCAACACTAACGAGAACATGCTGGCCTTTGCCAACGGCCAGCCGATCCCACACATCATCAACAACATCTTTGTGCCGACCTTTGGCATGGTGGGCGGGACGGGCAGCACTATCTCATTGCTGATCGCTATCTTCATCTTCTCAAGACAGAAATCAGCGAAGCAGGTGGCGCGTCTGTCGCTGGCACCGGGTCTGTTTAACATCAACGAGCCGGTGATTTTCGGCCTGCCGATAGTCTTTAACCTGCCGCTGATGATCCCGTTTGTGCTGCTGCCCGCTATCGGGATTTACTTTGCGTGGCTCTGTACCACGCTGGGGCTCATGTCGCGCTGCGTGGTGATGATCCCGTGGACGACCCCGCCGATCCTCAGCGCCTGGCTGGCGACGGCGGGGGACTGGCGGGCGGTGGTGGTGCAGTTGGCAATCATCGTATTTGGTGTATTCTTCTACCTGCCTTTCCTCAAAGTTGCCGAGCGAGTGGCGTTGAAAAACAGCGGGACAGAACACTAATTTAAGGAAGGACGATGGCGGCGAAGTACATCACCATAGCGCGGGAAATTAAGAAACGCATTATCACCCAGCAGTACGCCGCCAATGAACCTCTGCCGGACCAGTTCGCGCTGGCGGCGGAGTTCAGCACCAGCCGGATGACCATTCAGCAGGCGATGCGTCAGCTGATCGTAGAAGGGCTGGTCTATACCCGACAGGGGCAGGGCACGTTCATCCGCAAAAATTTCCTCCAGCTTTCCCAGTGGGATCTCTCCGGCAGCGACTACTTCGGGGCGACCAAGACCTGGGAACATTTAGGCACGGTGACGAGCCAGGTGGTGCACTTCGAACTTCGCTTCCCGAACGAGAAAGAGCAGGCCTCGCTGATGATAAATCCGGATACGCCGATCTATGACTTCATCCGTCTGCGTTTACTCAACGGTGAGCCGATGTCCCTGGACGCCACGGTGATGCCGCTCAATCTGGTGCCCGGCCTGAATAAAACCCATCTTGAAAGTTCGGTATTCCGGTATGTGCAGGAGACGCTGGGGCTGAAGATCATGGGATCGTATCGTGTGGTGCGGGCGCTGAAGCCCAGTGCGCTGGATATGCAGCATCTGGTCTGTGAGCCAACCGACCCGGTGCTGGAGGTCGAGCAGGTGATCTATCTGGAAGATGGTACGCCGCTGGAGTACGCCCATTGTCACTATCGCTATGATCATGGCGGCATCGTAATTGTGAATAACGGATAAAAAAAAGCGGGCCTCGAGGCCCGCTTTGTTCGTGCTCGCGATTAGTTCAAACGCACCGGCATACCGGAACGGTTCTGAATCGCCTGGTCAACGATGGTCGTGTCAACATCCGCCTGAGAGGTAACGGACTGCACCGCGCTGGTCAGCTTAATCGGTACGATTTCGTTGTTGTTGATCTGATCTTCGCTGGTGGACAGCGGGTTATGCACTTCAATGTAACGGCTGCCGTCCGGCTCTGACGTCGCTTTCACCGGTTCGTTAATGAACTGCACGCGCGTACCGACCGGCACGTTATCGAACAGGAATTTGATGTCTTCATTACGCAGACGTACGCAGCCGTGGCTTACGCGTAGGCCGATACCGAAGTTGGCGTTAGTACCGTGGATGGCATACAGACGACCAATGTACAGCGCGTACAGACCCATCGGGTTATCCGGGCCAGCAGGCACAACGGCCGGCAGCGGTTCACCGGCAGCAATGTACTCAGCGTGCATTTTGGCGGTTGGCGTCCAGGTTGGGCCCGCTTTCTTACGCTCCACTTTGGTGGTCCAGTTCAGCGGGGTGTCTTTACCCAGCTGACCGATACCGATAGGCAGCACGATCACGGTGTTGGTGCCTTTCGGGTAGTAATACAGACGCATTTCGGCGCTGTTAATCACGATACCTTCGTGCACGGTATCCGGCAGGATCAGCTGCTGTGGAATGTTGAGTACGGTACCCGCTTTCGGCAGATACGGGTCAACGCCCGGGTTCGCTTCCAGCATGTTAGACAGGCCGAGCTGATACTGCGCCGCGAAGTATTCCAGCGGCTGAGTGTTACCTTCCGGAACCGTCACCACCTGGTTTTCACCCACCAGACGGCTTCCGTCTGTCGGCAGGGGATACGTCACCGCAGACGCGGTCTTACAAAAACCTACTACGGCTAACGCCGCCGCAAAAAGCGTTGTTAATTTCATGTTCATGTTATGCGAGGTATCTAAGCCATTCTGGCGATGAGTTGAGAAGTCTGAATCTGTAATGGGAGCGCATTATATGTGCATTCCCGTTAACTGGGAATTCAGATGTGTACGAAATCACATTTTTTTCGATTTTGTTAAAGTTTAGTGGATTACCGCAACACAGGATCTCAATTCGGAATTGTGGCATAATGCCGCGTTTATCACACTTTTCGCAGGAATCTCTCCGTGTTAGTTACCAGCAACGTCACTATGCAGTTTGGCAGTAAGCCGCTGTTCGAAAATATTTCCGTCAAATTTGGCGGCGGCAACCGTTACGGCCTGATTGGTGCCAACGGTAGCGGAAAATCCACCTTTATGAAGATCCTCGGCGGTGACCTGGAGCCGACGCTGGGCAACGTCTCGCTCGACCCGAACGAGCGTATCGGTAAGCTGCGTCAGGATCAGTTCGCCTTCGAAGAGTTCACCGTGCTCGACACCGTGATCATGGGGCATGCGGAGCTGTGGGAAGTGAAGCAGGAGCGCGATCGTATCTACGGTCTCGCTGAGATGAGCGAAGAAGACGGTTACAAAGTGGCCGACCTGGAAACGCAGTACGGCGAAATGGACGGTTATTCTGCGGAAGCGCGTGCGGGCGAACTGCTGCTGGGCGTCGGCATTCCTGTTGAACAGCACTATGGTCCGATGAGCGAAGTTGCGCCAGGCTGGAAGCTGCGTGTGCTGCTGGCGCAGGCGCTGTTCTCTAATCCAGACATCCTGCTGCTCGACGAACCGACCAACAACCTGGACATCGACACCATCCGCTGGCTGGAGCAGACCCTGAACGATCGGGACAGCACCATGATCATCATCTCGCACGACCGTCACTTCCTTAACATGGTGTGTACGCACATGGCGGATCTGGATTACGGCGAGCTGCGCGTTTATCCGGGCAACTACGATGAGTACATGACGGCGGCAACCCAGGCGCGTGAACGTCTGCTTGCCGACAACGCCAAGAAGAAAGCGCAGATTGCGGACCTGCAATCCTTCGTGAGCCGCTTCAGCGCCAACGCCTCTAAATCGCGCCAGGCAACGTCGCGTGCCCGTCAGATCGACAAAATCAAGCTCGAAGAGGTAAAAGCCTCCAGCCGTCAGAACCCGTTCATCCGCTTCGAGCAGGACAAGAAGCTGTTCCGTAACGCGCTGGAAGTGGAAGCCCTCACCAAAGGCTTCGATGAAGGCCCGCTGTTCAAAAACTTCAACCTGCTGCTGGAAGTGGGCGAGAAGATTGCTATCCTGGGCGCCAACGGCGTGGGTAAATCTACCCTGCTGAAAACTCTGGTGGGCGAAATGCAACCGGATAACGGTACCGTGAAATGGTCTGAAAACGCGCAGATTGGTTACTACGCGCAGGACCATGAATATGAGTTCGAAAACGATCTGACCGTCTTCGACTGGATGAGCCAGTGGAAGCAGGAAGGTGACGACGAGCAGGCGGTACGCAGCATTCTGGGGCGTCTGCTGTTCAGCCAGGACGACATCAAAAAGCCCGCCAAAGTGCTCTCCGGTGGTGAAAAGGGCCGTATGCTGTTCGGCAAGCTGATGATGGAAAAACCGAATATCCTGGTGATGGACGAACCAACCAACCACCTGGATATGGAATCGATCGAATCCCTGAACATGGCGCTGGAGATGTATCAGGGCACCCTGATCTTCGTCTCTCACGACCGTGAGTTCGTCAGCTCCCTGGCGACCCGCGTGATCGAAATCACGCCAGAGCGCGTGGTGGACTTCACCGGTAACTACGAAGATTACCTGCGCAGTAAAGGTATCGAGAGTTAAAAAAATAGCCGGGTGGCGGCTTCGCCTTACCCGGCCTACGTTCTACCCCCTCTCCCTGTGGGAGAGGGTTAGGGTGAGGGCATCAGGCCGTACTAAACCACCCACTCGCCCCCTTCAACCCCGTTCACCCGCAGCGTACGTTTTTCCCCCGTCGGTAACGACACCTTCAGTGCCTTCCATGCCGGACGATAGTCGCCGCGCGCATTCACCTTCAGGTTGATACTTGCGCCGTCGCACACCATCTCCCATTCCACCCACAGCGCATTGCCGTTCAGGTAGCCCCAGCTTTCGCCGTCATCCTCAAACAGCAGCCCGGAGGTGGTGCCGACGCCTTTCACCGGGAACAGTTTTAGCTCACGGGTATCGTCTTTATCGGCGCTCACGTGACGGATGCGTTCGCTGAGCGGCAAACCGGCCCCGGCGCGCACCAGAAGCGGCAGTTTTTCCAGCGGCGCATCAAGGACGATCGATTGCCCGCCCGCATACCACGCGTGGGTGTAAAAATCGTACCAGCCGGTTTCGTTATCCGGCAGCCAGACGCGGCGCTCGCGCTGCCCGGCTTCGACGACGCTGGCCACCAGCAGGTCACGGCCCAGCAGGAAGTCGTCGCACTCTTCAAAGGACTGCGCATCGTGCTCATGATCGAGGAAGGTCGGGCGCAGCATCGGCTCGTCGTCGGCGTGCGCCTGCCAGAGCAGGGTGTAGAGATACGGCAGCAGGCGATAGCGCAGTTCAATGGCGCTGCGAATCGCAGGGGTCACGCCCGGGTACATCCACGGTTCGTTCACGGTGCGATCGTCATTCCACGAGTGGATGGTAAAGCGCGGATGCATCACGCCGTTCTGTACCCAGCGCACGAACAGCTCGGCATCCGGCTTGTCGCCGGAGAAACCGCCGACGTCGTGACCGACGTTGAACAGTCCGGACAGGCTCATGCCCAGGCCCATGCGGATGTTGTAGCGCAGGGTGTCCCAGTTGGTACGGTTGTCGCCGCTCCAGGTCTGAACGTAGCGCTGCATTCCGGCACAGCCGGAGCGGGAGATCAGATACGGACGTTTATCCGGCGCAAAGCGCTGCTGTGCTTCCAGCGAGGCGCGCATCATCAGCAGCGGCATCACCGGGCGAATATGCTTGATGGCGATCTCCTGGCCGAAGCCATAGCAGCGCGCTTCCCCGTCCCACACTTCATACTCGTTGTTGTCGTTCCAGGTGGAGTCGATGCCCATTTCCAGCAACTGCGTGGTCACGCCGTTCTGCCACCACTGCACCGTCTGCGGGTTGGTGAAGTCGAGATGCGATCCTTCGTCATCCCAGAAGCTGGAACGTTCAGGCGCATCGGTTTCTGAATCGCGAATGAACAGGCCGCGTTCCGCCACTTCGCCGTAGCGGGGATGATCCTGCAACAGGCACGGCTTGATGTTTGCCGCAAGCCGCAGCCCCGCGTCGTGGAACGCCTGGCTCATCACCTTCGGCTGCGGCACTTTGTCGTAGTTCCAGTTAAAGACGTAGCGCTTGCCGTTAATCGAGGTATAGCCGGAGGAGAGCTGGAACGAGTCGCACGGAATGGCATGCTCATCGCACAGGCGGATGAAGTTCATCAGCTGATCCTGGGCGTCCGGCGCGTCGGTGTAGTGCATAGTCGAGCCGCTGTAGCCCAGGCTCCACTTCGGTCCGAACAGCGTTTTCCCCGTCAGGCGCACGAAGGCTTTCGTCACGTCCAGCACGCGCTTGCCGGTGAAGAGGTAGTAGTCAATATCGCCCGCTTCCGCCTGCCAGCGGCGGTAGGCGGTGTGATAGTTGTCGATCTCGTTACCCAGATCCAGCCAGCAGCTGCTCAGGTTATCGTAGAACAGGCCGTAGCTCACGTCATCGCGACGGGTGAGGGTGAACGGGATGTGCTTGTAAAGCGGATCGGTGCTGGCGGCGTTATAGCCCATCGCGTCCAGGTTACGCATCTCATAGCGTTTGCCGTTGCGCTGTAAATCACCCGCTTTCTCACCCAGACCGTAAAAACGTTCATCCTTACGGCGGCTGAGATAGTGCGCCACGCCGTCACCGTGGGCGTTCAGCAGGTATGCGCTGGTCGGGCGGTCATTGACCAACGGCTGCCACTCGCCCGCCTCATTGCGGTAGTGCCACTCCAGCCACAGGGGCTGGTGGACGGTGACGCGCAGCTGTTCGGTCGCTACGGTTAACGCATCGCCCTGCTGCGTCAGCGCCCAGGCCGGGCAGGTGAAGCCGCTGACATCGTCACGACGGCGGCCTTCCCACGGTACGTCTTGTTCCGGCGCGATGCTCCAGGTGCGGTCCAGCGCCAGCTGGCCTTTACGCTTGATCAGCACGCGGAACAGATTCTCTTCCAGCACATACAGGCACAGACGGTGCTGGTTATCCACCAGCAGTTCCAGATGATTCGCTGACTGCGTATCGATGGTCCAGTTTTTCAGGGTTTTCATATGCAATACATCCACTATCAGGCGCGCTTGGCGCGACGTTCAGCAATAAATGCCACCAGGAAGAAAGCGCCAATCAGGTCAAAGAAGCCCATGGCGATAAAGAGCGGGTTGAAGCCGATTTTGTCGGCGGTCACCCCAATCAAAAGGGAGAACAGGAAGCTGGCGATCCACGCCGCCGAGCCGCGCATGCCGTTAACCGTCGCCATCTGGCCCTTGTCGAACGACTCCACGACCAGCGCGCTCAGCATGCAGGAGATAATCTGGTGGCCGAAACCGCCGATGGAGATCAGCACGATGGTGATATACGGGTCGCGGGTCACGGCCACAACGGCCAGAGAAATCATCAGAAACGCGCCGGTCACTGAACTTGCCACCACCGAGTTGACGCGGGTGCAGCCGAACCAGCGGGTATAAAGCCGGGTGAGGTAGCCGCTCGCCACGCTGCCGAGGTCGGCGGCGAGGAACGGCAGCCAGGCGAACATCGCGATCTGTTTCAAATCCATGCCGTGCTCTTTGGCGAGGTAAAGCGGCACCCAGAAGCTCAGCACCGCCCAGGCGGGTTCCGCCATAAAGGCCGGAATGGCGATACCGTAGAACCGTTTGTTCTTCGAGACGGTTTTCAGCGCGGTCAGAAAGGGCAGCCTGACCGGTGCGGGTTCGTTATCCTGTTTGATAAACGCCAGCTCGTCGCGGCTCAGGTTCGGGTGCTGCTCCGGGTTGTGATAGAAGATCCACCATAGGATCACCCACAGCAGCGCCAGCACGCCGGTAAACATAAACGCACCCTGCCAGCCGAACGACGCATGAGCGAAGTAAATGATTGGCGGAGCCAGCATCGCACCGATGGAGAAGCCCACGCCCGCCCAACCGGCGGCAACAGGACGCTCTGATTTCGGGAACCATTCACCGATGGTTTTGGCGTTCGCTGGCGTGGCGGCGGCTTCGGACGCGCCCATAAAGAAGCGCAGGATCGCGAGATGCAGCCAGCTCCCGGCACCTGCGTGGAAGATACACATCAGCGCCCAAATCCCGGCGCAGACCATAAAGCCAATCTTGAGGCCGATAACGTCAATCAGCCAGCCGCAAAGGGGCTGGAAAATGGTATAGGCGATCTGGAACGCGCCGACGATCCACGAGTATTGCTCGGTGGTGATACCAAGGCTCTCTTTCAGCTCGGGGGCGAGAATACCTAACGAGTTACGGGTGATGTAGTTTACGGTCACGCCAAGAAGAAACAGCACCAGTACGTACCAGCGCAGATTCTTAATGACGCGACGGGTTTTGCTTGTCGCAACGGTGTTGTTGATGTCCTGACTCATTTTCTTCTCCACAAGACGGACGGTAAGGGACAAAGGTTCAGGTGTCACACAGCGTCAGGCGTTTGAAAGTTATCTGTTTTAGAGTGCTAAGCTGCTATACAACTAGTATGGAAGTTGTGTGACAGGTTCACCTTAAGAGAGAAATTGAGCAGGAAATAGTGGATTTTGTGCAAATTTTCTCATAACCGAGGTTTAATTTTCGGCATTATGGCCTTCTCGCAAGTTATTACCTGATAAAGATGTTGTGAAAATTTTTTCATTTCACATCCGGAGCCAGATCACAAAATGGATAAAAGGCTTAAAATCACCGAAATCGCCGCCCGTACCCGGCTCTCCATCAGCACCGTTTCCCGCGTGCTGGCGGGGAAGGCAAACACCAGCGAAAAAGCACGGGCAACGGTGCTGGCATGCGCGCGGGAGCTGGGGGTAATGGAGGGCATGGCGGCGGGGCGTCTGCTGCTTAACAGCCTGATGGTGTTTGCCCCGCAGCGGGCGTTTGACGAGCGGTCTGACATCTTTTACTACCGCGTCATCCAGAGCGTGAGCAAAGGGCTGGCCTCGCACGAGGTTCGCCTGCGTTACTGTGCGCTGGAGGAGAACGACAGCGATGCCCAGCTGTTTCTGGCCCGCATGAACGAAGCGGACACCCAGGCGGCGATCCTTCTCGGTATCGACGATCCGCATATCCACGATCTGGCGGTAGACGTGGGCAAACCCTGCATGCTGATTAACTGCCGGGACCGCCACATGCGCCTGCCCGCCGTCGCGCCGGATCATCGCGCCATTGGCGAGCGGGCGGCGGAGTACCTGTTCGAGATGGGGCACCGGGAGGTGATGAATGTGCTGTGTCTGCGTCGCTATACCATGGAGCTGCGCCTGTCGGGGATCCGCGACGCGTGGCACGGCCATAACCTCAGGTTTAGCGACCGGCGCGATCTGCTGATGGTGCCAAGCTTCAGCGCCAAAGAGACGGAGCAGCTGGTGAGTGAGTGGCTTCACCAGCAAAAAGGGAAAGATCTGCCGACGGCGTTCCTGGTGGGCGGCGACTTTATGGCGGCGGGGACCATCAGCGCCCTGCAAAAACACGGTCTGCGCGTGCCGCAGGATGTCTCGGTGATGAGCATCGACGGCTTTAATCTCGCGGCGATTCAGGATGTGCCTCTGACGGCGGTGCATGTCCCGCGCGATGAGCTGGGAACAGAAGCGGTATATATGCTCCAGCAGCGGCTGATGCGCCCGGACGCGCCGGTCGGAACATTGCTGCTAAACGGCACGCTGGCCGTGCGGGAATCGGTACGGCGGATACGTCAGGGAAAACGACGCACCGCCGTTGAGCGGGAAGGGCTTTACGACAGTTAAGCCATGCCCAGCGCGCGCTTGCCGTGGATGTTCAGATCGTTCACGGTGAAACGGTCCTGCCAGCTTTTCTCATAATCCTCGCGCGGGAAATCTCCCGGTGACGCGCCGGTTTCCAGCGCTTCCTTAACCTTTTTCGCGTAGGCGAGGTTTTTCTCGCACATCGGCGCGGCAGGAATATACATCACGTTGCCCCAGCCCTGTTGGTTTTCCACCGGCGCGACCGAGTGGATCACATCGCAGTGCCACCAGACAGAATCACCGGCTTCCAGCGCGGGAATGCTGGTCAACGATTCGATGAGCAGCGGATGCCACTTCTCAGAAATCGGCAGCACGCGCCCCGGCGCCACGCCGCACAGTTCGTCTTCCGGCACGTCGTCCAGCAGCGGACGCAGCAGAATGTAAGCCATCGCTTCCGGGATCGGCACCACGTGCAGCAGCCCCTGGCCGGGGATCATGTCCGACAGTGCCGTCCAGCCCTGGAAGGTGCGGAACACGGAGCATTTGGTGGTGTTATCCACCGTGTACTCTTCCACCTCGGTACGGTGCGCAGCATTCCACGGATCGTATTTCTCAACGTTGCCGTCAAACACGCGGGCAAAGACCTGCTGATAAGCGGGCAGCAGCCAGCGCTCCAGCGCGCCGGAATCGGTGTGTGCGCCAAGTCCTTTCGAGGTTGTTCCTGGTGGGCGGCGGCGAATGCGGTCCGGATAAATTACGCTCACGTCCGGGTCGAACCACTGCTTACCGTTGCTCTCAAATGTCCATAAACGATTCAGGAACGACTGTACCTGTGCCATCTCTTCACTCTGGCGCGCCTGCATTTGCGCCTGAGACCAGTAGATCGGATAAATCTCCGGGCGAGAGGCCGTTAAGGTGCCGAAGAAGTTATCGCCGGGTCCTTTGTAAACCTCGTCAAACTTATTCAGATCGAGGTAGTCGAGCATCGATTGATCCCATGCCAGCGCCTGCTCGCGCGGGAAGTGGCTTTTGATCACCGCGCAGCCGCGACGTTTAACCGCTTCGCGCTGTTCGGCGGTGATCGTACCGTTTTTCACATCCGTAAAGGGGATTACCGGCCATACGGATTCACCTTTATTTTTAAGGGCGTTAATTTCCGCCACGCGGGCGGCGATTTTGTCGCTAAGCCGGTCGAACACTGCCTGCACGTCACCGATCTGGGCCCGTAGCGCGCGTTTCATCTGACGAATTGCTGCTTTGTGGTCCGCTGGCAACGTTTCGCTGGTAAAGGTCATAACTGCCTCGCATCTTTCATTCGAAAGTAAAAGTGTCTACAAGTGATACTTTAAGTTAAAAATAAGTTAATGCAAGTTTAAAACCTTGACGGGCGCCACAGGATGGAAAAAGAGTGAGGGGGCCGGAGTGAGGCTCCGGCAGGTAGGGGATCAGACGTCGAACGGGGAGTGGGC
>NZ_JABMCU010000151.1:0-11055 GCF_013179605.1 Enterobacter sp. CM29
GATAGATAACACCGATCTGGTGTTCATCTTCGGCTATAACCCGGCGGATTCTCACCCTATCGTCGCGAATCACGTGATTCGCGCCAAACAGAACGGGGCGAAAATCATCGTCTGCGATCCGCGCAAAATTGAAACCGCGCGCATTGCCGATATGCACATCGCACTGAAAAACGGCTCGAACATCGCGCTATTAAATGCAATGGGGCACGTCATTATTGAGGAGAACCTCTACGACCAGGCGTTTGTCGCAAGCCGTACGGAAGGGTTTGAAGAGTATCGCAAGATTGTCGAAGGCTATACGCCGGAGTCCGTTGAGGCGATAACCGGCGTCAGCGCACAGGAGATCCGCCAGGCGGCGCGGATGTACGCCGGAGCGAAAACCGCCTCTATTCTGTGGGGTATGGGCGTGACCCAGTTCTACCAGGGCGTGGAAACCGTGCGCTCGCTCACCAGCCTCGCCATGTTGACCGGCAATCTGGGTAAAGCGCATGTGGGCGTGAACCCGGTACGTGGTCAGAATAACGTGCAGGGCGCGTGCGACATGGGCGCGCTGCCGGACACCTATCCGGGCTACCAGTACGTCAAATTCCCGGAAAATCGCGAGAAATTCGCGAAGGCCTGGGGCGTGGAGAGCCTGCCTGAGCACACGGGGTATCGCATCAGCGAGCTGCCGCACCGCGCGGCGCACGGTGAAGTGCGTGCGGCCTACATCATGGGTGAAGATCCGCTCCAGACCGACGCCGAGTTGTCTGCGGTGCGTAAGGGCTTTGAGGATCTGGAGCTGGTGATTGTTCAGGATATCTTTATGACCAAAACCGCGGCGGCGGCGGATGTGATTTTACCGTCGACCTCCTGGGGAGAGCATGAAGGTGTCTATACGGCGGCAGACCGCGGCTTCCAGCGCTTCTTCAAGGCTGTCGAGCCGAAGTGGGATCTGAAAACGGACTGGCAGATCATCAGCGAAATCGCCACCCGCATGGGCTACCCGATGCACTACAACAACACCCAGGAGATCTGGGACGAGTTGCGGCATCTGTGCCCGGACTTTTATGGGGCAACCTATGAAAAAATGGGTGAGCTAGGCTACATCCAGTGGCCATGCCGGGATGAGTCAGAGGCGGATCAGGGAACGTCGTACCTCTTTAAAGAAAAATTCGACACCCCGAACGGGCTGGCGCAATTCTTCACCTGCGACTGGGTCGCGCCGATCGATAAACTCACCGACGAGTATCCGATGGTGCTCTCCACCGTGCGTGAAGTGGGCCATTACTCCTGCCGTTCCATGACCGGCAACTGCGCCGCGCTGGCGGCGCTGGCGGATGAACCGGGCTACGCGCAGATCAACACCGCCGATGCCGAACGGCTCGGTATTGAAGATGAAGCGCTGGTGTGGGTGAACTCGCGTAAAGGCCGCATCATTACCCGCGCGCAGGTCAGCGACCGTCCGAACAAAGGCGCGGTCTATATGACCTACCAGTGGTGGATTGGCGCCTGTAACGAGCTGGTGACGGAGAACTTAAGTCCGATAACCAAAACGCCGGAGTATAAATACTGCGCCGTAAACGTGGAGCCCATAGCGGATCAGCGCGCAGCGGAACAGTACGTGATCGACGAATATAACAAGCTGAAAGCCCGCCTGCGTGAAAGCGCAATGGGATGAAGCTGTTAATTAATCGCTGACTAAATGGGGTGAGATATTCACCCCATTATTATTTCTGGCATCGCTATTAATAATAACAATATATTTCTCTGAAGACGTCTCGCAGAAAAATGTAATTTGCGCGAAAATTAATTACATCTTTGCATTTTAATTCAGAGGGATAAGATATGCGGCGGGTGCTTAAGACTTTCTGTCTTGAGCATTGTTGAGGGACAGAAAGTGGAAAGCCCCGGGAAATTTGCATTTACCCGAGGCTACCCCTCAACCCCAACAAGTTGAGAGTAGCCTCTTATTCTTTTTTTCACAAGGAGTAAAAGGCATGACGCCATTAAAAACTGCGTTAGGCATCGTTTTTATTATTTGCCTGACGATAGTGATCTTTACCTTTATTACTCGCGGTAAGTTATGTGAGTTTTCAATAAAGAGTGAACATCAGGAGGTGGCGGCGAAATTAGCCTGTAACGCAGGCTAACCTCTTCGGGTGGAACGCGTGTTCCGCCCGGCTTGTGGGATACTGAGGTCTTAACGCACCCGTTTTTTTCTTCTGTCACCGCGATTATACTGCGCGGCATGTACCCCGATGATAAGAATCCATGAAAGCCATTTTTCTGTTGTTGTTATTTTTAACCGCCTTTGCCCGTGCCGATGAGATAGGCAGCCAGTATCGAAAACAGGCGGAAGCCGGTGATGCGCGCGCCCAGTATTATCTTGCCGATACGTACTTCAGCTCCGGCGACAGCAAGCAGGCCGCGCTGTGGGCCGAGAAAGCGGCGAAAGGCGGCAATGTCGACGCCATGGCGCTGCTATCGCAAATCCTCTTTACGCAGGGCGACTACGCACAGGCCAAAGCTCTGGCCCAACAGGCAAACATTGCGGGCAGCAAACGCGGCGCGATCATGCTGGCGCGGGTGCTGGTGAACACGCAAGCAGGCAAGACCGACTACCCGCAGGCCATTAAACTGCTGCAAACGGCGACCGAAGACATCGATAGCGACTCGGCGGTAGACGCGCAACAGCTGCTGGGGCTGATCTATGCCAACGGCGTTGAAGTCCCTCAGGATGACGTGCAGGCTGCGGCGTGGTTCAAGCGGAGTTCGGCTCTGTCCCGGACGGGCTATGCGGAGTACTGGGCAGGCATGCTGTTCAGGCAGGGTGAGAAAGGCTTTATCACACCGAATAAACAGAAAGCGCTTTACTGGTTAAACCTGAGCTGTACGGAAGGGTTTGATACCGGGTGTGAAGAGTTTGATGCGTTGAGCGGGGAGTAAATTATTGCCCGGTGGCGCTGTGCTTACCGGGCCTACGGTTATGTAGGCCGGGTAAGGCGAAGCCGCCACCCGGCATTTTTACATCACTGGTCAGCCGTTTTATCAAAACGACCCAGCACCTCGCGTTCATACGCCAGCGCTTTTTTACGGTCGAACTTGTGTTCCCACTTGGAGATTACCAGCACCGCCAGCGCATTACCCACCACGTTCAGCGCGGTACGCGCCATGTCGAGGATACGGTCCACACCGGCGATAAACGCCAGGCCTTCCAGCGGAATACCGACGCTGCCCAGCGTCGCCAGCAGCACCACGAAGGAGACGCCCGGCACGCCTGCGATACCCTTTGAGGTCACCATCAGGGTCAACACCAGCACGATTTCCTGCCACAGCGACAGGTCAATGCCGTACAGCTGAGCGATAAAGATTGCCGCAATACTCTGATACAGCGTTGAACCATCCAGGTTGAAGGAGTAACCGGTCGGTACAACGAAGCTGGTAATGGACGCCGGTGCACCGTAGGCCTCCATCTTCTCAATGATACGCGGCAGCACGCTCTCGGAGCTTGCCGTGGAGTACGCCAGAATCAGCTCATCTTTCAGAATGCGGATTAGGATCCAGATGCTCAGCCCGCACAGGCGCGCCACAATCCCCAGCACTACCAGCGCAAAGAACAGGATCGCGAAGTGCACCAGAATCACCAGCTTCGCCAACGGCCACAGGGAAGCAAAGCCGAAGTTCGCCACGGTTACGGCGATCAGCGCAAAAACACCCACCGGCGCATAGCGCATCACCATGTGGGTGACTTTGAACATGGTTTCAGAGATAGAGCGGAACACCGTTACCAACGGTTCACGGTGCGTCGCGGGCAGGGAAGAAAGCCCCAGACCAAAGAGCACCGAGAAGAAGATGATCGGCAGCATCTCGCCCTTCGCCATTGACGCGATAATGTTGGTCGGCACCAGTGACAGAATTGTGCCCATCAGACCGTGCGAATGGCTCTGCACGTCGGCGGTGGTGCTTTGATATTTCGAAATATCCACCGTCGCCAGCTGCGACATATCAATCCCGGAACCTGGCTGGAACACGTTCGCCAGGGTGATACCAAGAATGATGGCAACCGTGGTGATCACTTCGAAATAGAGAATGGTTTTAACGCCGATGCGGCCTAACTGTTTCGCATCACCTACCCCGGCAATACCGACCACCAGCGTCGAGATCACAATCGGCACAACAATCATCTTGATCAGATGAATAAAGATATCGCCCGCTGGCGAGAGAAGGTTCGCAATCAGCCACTCGCGGCTGTCGCTATGGTAATGCAGGTAACTGCCCAGCAAGATGCCCAGCACAAGGGCCAGCAGGATCTGCCAGGCCAGGCTGACTTTCAAATTTTTCATAGAAACTGACTTCCTCAATGAAATCTCCGCACCATCAAAACTGCATGAATATGGAGACATACTGAAAGGGTATGAATTGTGTTGCGTTGGTTTATGGGATTTTTTAACGCGCCGTATGAGTATCATTTGCACGGCATGCTGCGCAAGCCTTAAAGAACAAGGCATTTCACTGCAAAAAGCGTCATTGACGGTAATTAATAGCAATCCACATCAATAACCGATTGTTATGAAAAAACTTTTACAAACAAAAAAGTGAATAATTCTTCAGATGAATTATTTCCCTTCAAAGTTTCATTCGCTCAATTTTCATACTCTTCAGACATTGCGTGATCTGTCGCCCAAATACTAAACAAAGCTTGTAAAGCCCCTACTATTAACGTTTTTGCGACATATTATTAACATCTTACAAGGAGAAAAAAAGCCATGAGCCAAATACACAAACACGACATTCCCGCAAACATTGCGGACCGTTGCCTGATAAGCCCGGAGCAGTACCAGGAGAAATACCAGCAGTCCATTTCCAGCCCTGACGCATTCTGGGGTGAACAGGGCCACATCCTCGACTGGATCAAACCTTATCAGAAGGTAAAGAACACCTCTTTCGCGCCGGGCAACGTCTCCATTAAATGGTATGAAGACGGCACGCTGAACCTGGCGGCGAACTGCCTGGACCGCCATCTTGCCGAACGCGGCAACGAAACGGCCATTATCTGGGAAGGCGACGATGCCTCTCAGAGCAAACACATCTCATATAAAGAGCTTCATCGCGACGTCTGCCGCTTCGCCAACGTGCTGCTGGCCCAGGGCATTAAAAAAGGCGATGTGGTGGCGATCTATATGCCGATGGTGCCGGAAGCCGCGGTGGCTATGCTGGCCTGCGCGCGCATCGGCGCGATCCACTCCGTTATTTTTGGTGGCTTCTCGCCGGAGGCGGTTGCCGGACGTATCGTCGACTCGAACTCAAAGCTGGTGATCACCGCTGACGAGGGCGTGCGTGCCGGGCGCGGCATTCCGCTGAAGAAAAACGTCGATGAAGCGCTGAAAAACCCGAACGTGAAATCCATCCATAACGTCATTGTCTTCAAACGCACGGGCGGCAACATCGACTGGCACGAAGGCCGAGACCTGTGGTGGAGCGATCTGATTGAAAACGCGAGCGACCAGCATCAGCCGGAAGAGATGAACGCGGAAGATCCGCTGTTTATCCTTTATACATCCGGATCCACTGGTAAGCCGAAAGGCGTGCTGCATACCACCGGCGGCTATCTGGTTTACGCGGCCACCACCTTTAAATACGTTTTCGACTACCATCCGGGCGACATCTACTGGTGTACCGCCGACGTGGGCTGGGTCACCGGTCACAGCTACCTGCTGTACGGCCCGCTGGCCTGCGGCGCAACGACGCTGATGTTTGAAGGCGTACCTAACTGGCCAACGCCGGCGCGTATGTGCCAGGTGGTCGATAAGCATCAGGTCAACATTCTCTACACCGCGCCAACGGCGATCCGTGCGCTGATGGCGGAAGGCGATAAAGCCATCGAAGGGACCGACCGCTCTTCCCTGCGCATCCTCGGTTCCGTGGGCGAGCCGATCAACCCGGAAGCCTGGGAGTGGTACTGGAAGAAGATCGGCAACGAGAAGTGCCCGGTGATGGACACCTGGTGGCAGACCGAAACCGGCGGCTTCATGATCACCCCGATGCCGGGCGCCACGCAGTTGAAAGCCGGTTCGGCCACCCGTCCGTTCTTCGGCGTGCAGCCCGCGCTGGTGGACAACGAAGGCAATCCGCAGGAAGGGGCCACCGAAGGCAACCTGGTAATCGTCGATTCCTGGCCTGGCCAGGCGCGTACCCTGTTCGGCGACCATGAGCGCTTCGAACAGACCTACTTCTCAACCTTTAAAAACATGTACTTCAGCGGCGACGGCGCGCGCCGGGACGAAGACGGTTATTACTGGATCACCGGACGCGTGGACGATGTGCTGAATGTTTCCGGCCACCGTCTGGGCACGGCGGAGATTGAGTCTGCGCTGGTGTCGCATCCGAAGATTGCCGAAGCGGCAGTTGTCGGCATTCCTCACAACATCAAAGGCCAGGCGATCTACGCCTACGTCACCCTGAACCACGGCGAGGAGCCGTCGCCAGAGCTGTATACCGAGGTGCGTAACTGGGTGCGTAAAGAGATCGGCCCGCTGGCCACGCCGGACGTGCTGCACTGGACCGACTCACTGCCGAAAACCCGTTCCGGCAAGATTATGCGCCGTATTCTGCGCAAAATCGCAGCAGGCGACACCAGCAACCTCGGTGATACCTCAACGCTTGCCGATCCTGGCGTGGTAGACAAACTGCTCGAAGAGAAGCAGGCCATCGCAATGCCTTCCTAGTGTTTCTCCCTCTCCCCGTGGGAGAGGGCCGGGGTGAGGGCATCAGACCGCACCTTCCTTCCATCACCCTAACCCTCTCCCCATAGGGGAGAGGGGATAAAAACAAACCAACCTTACCTTTGGAGACTCTGTGATGAATAACGATATTTGTCAGCAGATAGAGAATAGTGCGCACTACAGGGAGCTCGTCGAAAAACGGCAACGGTTTGCCTTTATCCTTTCCATCATCATGCTGGTTATTTACGTCGGCTTTATTCTGCTGATCGCCTTTGCGCCGCAGTGGCTCGGTACGCCGCTGCACGCCGGAACCAGCGTTACGCGCGGCATCCCAATTGGCATTGGCGTTATCGTTATTTCGTTTGTGCTGACAGGTGTGTATGTCTGGCGTGCGAACGGTGAATTCGATCGTCTTAACAGAGAAGTTCTGCGCGAGGTAAAAGCATCATGAAGCGAGTCCTGACGGCGCTTGCCGCCACACTTCCCTTTGCTGCCCATGCGGCAGATGCCCTTACCGGCGAGGTCCAGCGCCAGCCAACCAACTGGCAGGCGATTATCATGTTCCTGATTTTCGTGGTGCTAACGCTTTACATCACCTACTGGGCGTCGAAACGCGTGCGCTCCCGTAACGATTACTACACCGCGGGCGGCAACATTACCGGCTTCCAGAACGGGCTGGCGATTGCGGGAGACTTTATGTCTGCCGCCTCGTTCCTCGGGATCTCCGCGCTGGTTTATACCTCGGGGTATGACGGCCTGATCTACTCCCTCGGCTTCCTCGTCGGCTGGCCGATCATTCTGTTCCTGATTGCCGAGCGCCTGCGTAACCTTGGCCGCTACACCTTTGCAGACGTAGCTTCATACCGCCTCAAACAAGGCCCCATCCGCATGCTCTCCGCCTGCGGTTCGCTGGTGGTGGTGGCGCTCTATCTCATCGCCCAGATGGTCGGCGCGGGCAAACTGATCGAGCTGCTGTTCGGTCTGAACTACCACGTCGCGGTGGTGCTGGTAGGCGTGCTGATGGTGATGTACGTCCTGTTCGGCGGCATGCTGGCCACCACCTGGGTACAGATCATCAAAGCGGTACTGCTGCTGTTCGGCGCCAGCTTTATGGCCTTTATGGTGATGAAGCACGTCGGGTTCAGCTTCAATAATCTGTTTACCGAAGCCATGTCAGTGCACCCGAAAGGGGAAGCGATCATGAGCCCGGGCGGGCTGGTGAAAGATCCGATATCCGCGCTCTCGCTCGGTCTCGGCCTGATGTTCGGTACCGCTGGCCTGCCGCATATCCTGATGCGTTTCTTCACGGTGTCTGATGCACGTGAAGCGCGTAAAAGCGTGTTCTACGCCACCGGGTTTATGGGCTACTTCTACATACTGACCTTTATCATCGGCTTTGGCGCGATCATGCTGGTGGGGGCAAACCCGGCGTTTAAAGACGCGGCGGGCGCGCTTATCGGCGGTAACAACATGGCGGCGGTGCATCTGGCCGACGCGGTAGGCGGTAACCTGTTCCTCGGCTTTATCTCTGCCGTGGCCTTCGCCACCATCCTCGCGGTGGTTGCAGGGCTGACGCTGGCTGGTGCGTCTGCGGTATCGCACGATCTCTACGCCAACGTTTTCCGCAAAGGCGCAAGCGAGCGCGATGAGCTGAAAGTCTCCAAAATCACCGTACTGGTGCTGGGCGTCGTCGCCATCCTGCTGGGGATTTTGTTCGAGAAGCAGAACATCGCCTTTATGGTGGGGCTGGCCTTCTCGATTGCGGCAAGCTGTAACTTCCCGATCATTCTGCTCTCCATGTACTGGTCAAAACTGACCACCCGTGGGGCGATGATTGGCGGCTGGCTGGGGCTGCTGACGGCGGTGATTCTGATGATCCTCGGCCCGACCATCTGGGTGCAGATCCTCGGTCACGAAAGCGCTATCTTCCCGTATGAATACCCGGCGCTGTTCTCCATTGCCGTGGCGTTTATTGGGATCTGGTTCTTCTCAGCGACCGACAACTCGCCGGAGGGTAACCTGGAGCGTGAGAAATTCCGCGCCCAGTTTATCCGCTCGCAAACCGGCCTGGGTGTTGAGCAGGGCCGCGCGCACTAAACCTTTTCTCCCCGGTCGCTCTGGCCGGGGAACTTAAAACATCACCCACGCCACCAGCGGCGCGATTAATACCATTGTCACGCCCGAGAGCATCATCACCAGGCTTGCAACAACGCCTTCCTGCTGTCCCAGCTCATACGAACGTGCCGTCCCCGCCCCGTGCGACGCCGCGCCAAACCCTGCCCCTTTCGCCATCCCTTCGCGAATGGAAAGGCGCAGAAACAGCACATCCCCCACTGCCATGCCGAACACGCCGGTCACCACCACAAACAGCGCCACCAGATCCGGCTGTCCGCCGAGCGGTTTAGCCGCCGCCAGCGCGAACGGTGTGGTCACCGAGCGTACCGCCAGGCTGCGCTGGATTTCATCAGACAGGGTAAACAGCCGCGCCAGCCAGACCGAGCTGCACACCGCCACTACCGTCGCGGTGACGACTCCCGCGCTGAGCGACATCCAGTGGCGTTTAATAATTGCCAGGTTGTCATACACCGGCACCGCAAAGGCGATAGTCGCCGGGCCGAGCAGCCACAGCAGCCAGTGGGATTCACCAATGTAGTTCTGCCAGGAGATATGGCCGAAGACCAGCATCAGCACCAGCAGGATCGGCGTAAAGACCAGCGGCATCAGCGGCAGCGTGCGAAAGCGGCGATACAGGCGCTTGTTGGCAAAGTAAATGACGACTGTCGCAATCAGGCATAGCACGCTTATCTGAAAGTTAGTCATGCTTCTGCCTGCTGATTTCAAAGCGATACACTTTATCCACCACCCAGGCGGTGGCGCCCAGCACCATCAGCGTGCTCAGGGCGATAACCGCAAAGATGCGCCAGCCGTCGACCATCAGCAGTTGCGCATAATTCACCACCGCCACCACGGCCGGAACGAAGAACAGCAGCATCTCCGCCAGCAGCCAGCGCGCACCGGCCCGCACCCAGCTAAGGGGTAACGCGCGACAGAGGATCAACGTCAGCATCAGCACCATTCCCACCAGGTTGGCGGGTAAAGGCAGGTTCAGCCAGTCGACAAGATATTCAGCAAAAACAAACAGTCCCGCGTAGAGCAGTACCTGAACCGGTACCTGGAGTCGTTGAACAACGGCAGGCGTAACACGGCTTAACGCCACGGCCATGGGGGTTTTCCTCAGAAATGAGACGAGGCGCCAGTATAGTGAGCGTACGGTATCGACTGAAATGAATTAAAATCATCAAAGGTATAGTTTCGAGGAATAATCATGGACATAAGAACGCTGCGCTATTTTGTCGAGGTGGTTCGCCAGCAAAGTTTTACCCGCGCAGCGGAGAAGTTATTCGTAACCCAGCCTACCATCAGTAAGATGCTGAAAAACCTCGAAGATGAGCTGAACTGTACCCTGCTGATCCGCGACGGGCGCAAGCTGCTGCTGACCGATACCGGTCGCGTGGTGTTCGAGCGCGGGCTGGCAATTCTGGCGGAGTTCCGCCAGCTGGAGGCCGAGCTTGGGGACATCAACCACCTGACAAAAGGGCTGCTGCGGCTCGGCATTCCGCCGATGGTCGGCATGATGATGGCCGGGCCGATTAGCCTGTTTCGCCAGCGCTATCCCGGCGTTGAGCTAAAAATCTCTGAGTTTGGCGGCCTGACCGTGCAGCAGGCGGTGATGAACGGTGAACTGGACGTGGCCATGACGGCCCTTCCCGTGGAAGAAGAGAGCGGGCTGGCAACGCTGCCGCTGTTCAGCCACCCGCTGTGCGTGCTGGTGCCGCGCTCCGGCGACTGGCTGAAGATTGAATCAGTAAAACCCGAGCTGCTCGGCGAACACCCGCTGCTGATTTACAACGAAGATTTCGCCTTAAGCCGCCAGCTGATGGCGCTGTTCAACCAGCACAACGTAAAGCCGCGCATTGCGGTGCGCAGCGGCCAGTGGGATTTTCTGGCGGCGATGGTACAGGCGGGCGTGGGGATAGCCATTCTGCCGCAGCCGATCTGCGAGCGGCTGGATAAAAACACGCTGCGCTGGATCCCGCTGGAGAGCGATCTGCACTGGCAGTTAGGGATGATCTGGCGTGAAGGGGTGTATCTGTCGCACAGCGCACAGGCGTGGTTGCAATGCTGTGAGGGGTTTTGGGTACCCTCACCCTAACCCTCTCCCATAGGGCTGAGGGATCCCCAGTAATTTTTTTATGCAGAAGCAATAAAGTTGCTTTCTAAATGACTGAGGGCTGTCAGCGATGCCCTGGTCCGGCTGTAAATCGCTGAGGCGTTTGCCTTCCGGCCGGGG
>NZ_JABMCU010000152.1:0-10916 GCF_013179605.1 Enterobacter sp. CM29
CTTAAAGCGGTCAATCACCACTTCGATGGTGTGTTTCTTTTGCAGCTCCAGCTTTGGCGGATCGGACAGGTCACACACTTCGCCATCGATACGGGCGCGGATATAGCCCTGGCTTGCCAGGTTTTCCAGCGTTTTGGTGTGTTCACCCTTACGCTCTTTAATGATTGGCGCCAGCAGCATCAGGCGTTTGCCTTCCGGCTGAGACAGCACGTTATCCACCATCTGGCTGACGGTCTGGGCCGCCAGCGGAACGTCATGATCCGGACAACGCGGCTCGCCCACGCGCGCATACAGCAGACGCAGGTAGTCATGGATTTCGGTAATGGTACCGACCGTAGAACGCGGGTTATGCGATGTGGATTTCTGCTCAATGGAGATAGCAGGAGACAACCCTTCAATGTGGTCGACATCCGGTTTTTCCATCAGCGACAGGAACTGACGCGCGTACGCCGAGAGCGATTCAACGTAACGACGCTGTCCTTCGGCATACAAAGTGTCGAAAGCCAGTGAGGATTTGCCAGACCCCGAAAGCCCGGTCACGACGATGAGTTTGTCGCGAGGGATTATGAGGTTGATATTCTTGAGATTGTGGGTGCGGGCGCCCCGAACTTCGATCTTATCCATTCACCTTTCCCGGTTGGAACACGGATTGCCTGATTTGTTTGAAGGACAAACGGCTGTCAGAAACGGCTAATTATGACACAAAATGACCTGTTTGAATATACAGTATTGGAATGCATTTTCTGATTCACTGTGTAACAATGTCGAGTCCGCGAGAGAACTCTGGAACATGCTACGCAACTATCAAAGTGTCGCATGGAAATGGTACACTCGCGCGTTTACACTATTAAGAAACGTATTCAGGAGACACGAACATGGCCAGCAGAGGCGTAAACAAGGTGATTCTCGTCGGTAATCTGGGCCAGGACCCGGAAGTACGCTACATGCCGAGTGGTGGCGCAGTTGCCAACATTACGCTGGCTACTTCCGAATCCTGGCGTGATAAAGCGACCGGTGAAATGAAAGAGCAGACCGAATGGCACCGCGTTGTGCTGTTTGGCAAACTGGCTGAAGTGGCCGGTGAGTATCTGCGTAAGGGTTCTCAGGTCTATATCGAAGGCCAGCTGCGTACCCGCAAATGGACCGATCAATCCGGTCAGGAAAAATACACCACGGAAGTGGTGGTCAACGTAGGCGGCACCATGCAGATGCTTGGTGGTCGTCAGGGCGGTGGCGCACCGGCAGGTGGCGGCCAGCAGCAGGGCGGTTGGGGTCAGCCTCAGCAGCCTCAGGGCGGCAATCAGTTTAGCGGCGGCGCGCAGTCTCGTCCGCAGCAGCAGTCTGCTCCGGCACCGTCTAACGAACCGCCAATGGACTTCGACGACGATATCCCGTTCTGATATCCAGACGCGTGAAACACAAAAAACCCAGACAATGTCTGGGTTTTTTTATAACAGGCTATCAGGTAATCACCATCGGCCAGTCTGGCGGAGTGTGGCTCATGGCTTCAACCATCACCACTTTAATGTTTTCCCAGACGGCGGCCATATCCACCAGCGTAATGCCGAGCAAACCTGTCGCGAACCAGCATGCGGCACCCAACCCTAACAGGGTGCTAATCACAGCAAGACCTGCGTAGTCGGACTTTCGGAACTGAATGTTTAACGTGCTGGCCAGGAACATCAAAACCGCGCTCAACAACGGCCAGCGCAGGAGCACCATGCTGGTGGTAATGGTTGCCATAAAACCCATCCTCGACAAAACAGACGAACTGGAATGAAACAATGTTTCTCGTTACATAAGATGTGTGAACTATATCACATTTGCTGTTTTATTCGCCAGTATCCTATGAGGTAAAAGTGGGTTTATAACCGGGGAAAATATATCGTACTCGCTCAGATCGGCGCTTAGCCGGAATTTTTATTTTTAATTCATTCAGATAGCAAAACCTTTGCAAAACACCCTCGGCTGTATAGCGTTTACAGCAGTATGTCTATGGATTATGCTTGTGTGGAACAATAAATGTACCCGCAAAAATAATTCATCACATTGAATTATTTGGATTTTTATTCTTTTTTAACACTCAGCATACTCTTTGATTTCGTGGTCTTATTCTTTTATTCAGATATGAGTTATTGCGGTTGCTCTCTCGATTAATGACCTGCGAAAAGATAATGAAAGAAAAAAGACGCGAGATTATTAACGACAGCATGCAGGCTCTGCACGCCCTGGCGAAGCTGATGCCACAACTCAACGCGCAGTGTTCGCCGGTTGAAATGCTGGAAATCATCAACAGCGCACTGGGGGCAAATCTCTCGTGGGTCAGTGTCGAATCCGCAGACGGGCCGCGCGTGGTTTGTGCCGGCGACGTGACGTGTCACGCCTTCAACGTGGCGGATTTTCTTGCCAGCACCCTGTTGCAACGGCATCACCGCGCCTGGCGCGTTATCTACTGGAAAGAGCATATTGGTCGGGCGGTATTTTCCCCTCAGCACCCGGGCTATGCGCGGCTGCAAAGCGGCGTGCTGTGTAAACTCTCAGCGCATGGCAGACAGTGCAGTGGTTATTTCTTTTTGGCTTTTAATGAAAAACTGACCTCGTTACCGATATTGAAAAATATCGTGGTGGTATTGGTCGAGAAGCTAAAAGATTATTTTGATGACATCATCGTGCGGGAAAAAACAGCGCAAGAGATGCAGCGCGTCGTCACGCAATATAAAACTTTATTTGAACGTGCTCCGGTATTGATGAACGCCTTTGACAGGCATAACCGGTGTGTATTGTGGAACGCCGAATGCGAAAAAGTCTTTGGCTGGAGTATGACTGAAATCGGCGAGCACCCCGATCCGCTGGCCCTGTTTTACCCGGATCCCGAGGAGCGACAGCGCGTGCAGGAGTCGGTTCGTTTCGCACCACTTAAGGATATGTACGAATGGCACCCGGTGCGTAAAGACGGGACGCCGTTAACCATCCTCTGGTCAAACATCCTTTTACCGGATAACTCCATTCTCAATATTGGCCTGGATATCACCGAACGTAAAAAAGCAGAACAGCAGCTGACCGTCAAAGCCACCACGGACGATCTGACGGGCTGTCTGAATCGCTCGACATTTTTACAGCGGCTCAAAATGGCGCTGGCAGCCAGTTCGCCGCAGGATGTCAGTAGCCATTTCTGTCTCCTGATGTTCGATCTCGATTATTTCAAGCAGATCAACGATCGGTGGGGACATCAGGTTGGCGATGCGGCATTGATTCACTTTTGCGACCGTATTCGCGAAGTGAGCCCGGCCGGGTCGGCACTGGGACGGGTAGGGGGCGAAGAGTTTGTTCTTCTGCTGGCGCGTACGGATGGTATGGCCGCTACGTTGCTCTCTTCCCGGCTGCGTGCCGCGCTGATCTCAAAACCGCTGCGTGTGGGCGATAAAACGCTGGTACTCTCTTTCAGCGCCGGGGTGGTTGAAGTCTGTCACGGGCAACGGGATACTTCTGCCATACTGATGCGTGCTGATAAGGCATTATATGACGCCAAGCGTACAGGAAGAGGAAAAACGGTTCTGGCGTCTGATTATTTATAAATCAGCATAAGAACAAAGAGCAGGCTATTTCAGCCAACGAATTTTCCACACCTGTCGCGGGTAATTATTATCCTTATCAGAAACGAAATGAATACTTTTAGTTTGGCTTACGGGAAAATATTATCGGCATCACGAATTTTAGGATTTTTAATACCAAAAGTCAGTTGCTAACTTCCCATGATTCATGCAACGTAATCACCTGTTTATCAAAGCAGCCGGTCTTCATTGCTACAGGCGTACAACATGCAGGGATACAGAGCGGGAAATGAATCGTAGCGCGCGGCGCAAAATGCTCAAAGCGGTCGGGATTATCATGGTAGTTATGCTGCCGGTGATGCTTGCGCTATGGTTTGCCCAGCTTAGAGCCGTGTCGGAAATCAGCGCTCAGCTGCGCACGTTTGCTGAACTTGCTTTAAACAAAACTGAACGGGTTATTCAACAGGTTGATATGGCCCGGGAAGACGCAGAAAAATATCAGGGTAAAGTGTGTACGCCGGAGCATCGTCAATATATGTTGAACGTTTCCCGCGGTCGCCTTTTTGTTGCCGATTTAATTTATGCTGAAGGCCAGGACTTTCTCTGCTCGACCCTTTTTACGCCGGATCATCCTTACATCATCCCCGCTGCCAATTACACACGTAAACCCGACGTTGCTATCTATTATTTTCGCGATACGCCATTTTTTAATGGTTATAAAATGATATATATGCAGCGCGGAAATTATGTCGCAGTGGTCAACCCGCTTTCGTACAGTGAGGTGATGTCAGACGATCGTTCCCTGTCGTGGGGAGTGTATGACACCATCAGCAATGCATTCTTTTCTGTGAGTCAGAAAGCCAATATTTCTTTATTGCATTCGATGCTCCGACATCAGGAAACGACTTTTCAGAAAGATGACCGTTTTTATACGATTGTAAAATCAGAGCAGAGGCCCATTGCGGCTATTGTTTCAACGTCCAATGCCCGTTTTTATAAAACGCTTTATCATCAGGCTACTCTGACGCTACCGCTGGGGATGATTTGCAGCATTATTATTTTGCTGGTGTGGTCGCGAACACACCGTGAATTCAATTCGCCTGGCCGACTTCTGCACCGGGCGCTAAACAAACGCCAGCTGTGCGTCCATTATCAGCCCATTATTGATATAAAAAATAACCAGTGCGTGGGAGCAGAGGCGTTGTTGCGCTGGCCAGGATTCAACGGTCAGGTTATGAGCCCGGCGGAATTTATTCCCCTGGCCGAAAAAGAGGGGATGATTGAGCGTATTACGGATTACGTCGTGGAGGAAGTGTTCACCGATCTGGGCCATTTTCTTGCCGCTCACCCCGATCTGTATGTCTCGATTAACCTGTCGGCGTCGGATTTTCACTCTTCGCGTCTTATCGCCCTGATCTCCGACAAAGCCCGCTTTTACTCGGTTCGCGCGCAGCAAATAAAAATTGAGGTGACGGAGCGGGGGTTTATTGACGTGCCGAAAACCACGCCGGTCATTCAGGCGTTTCGCCAGGCGGGGTATGAAGTGGCGATTGATGATTTCGGAACCGGCTACTCTAACCTGCATAACCTCTATTCGCTGAACGTCGATATCCTGAAAATCGACAAATCTTTTATCGATACCTTAACCACCAACAGTACCAGCCACCTGATTGCCGAGCACATCATTGAGATGGCGCAAAGCCTGCGGCTGAAAACCATTGCGGAAGGAGTCGAGACGGGGGAGCAGGTGAGCTGGCTGCTGAAGCGTGGCGTGCAGTATTGTCAGGGATGGCACTTCGCGAAAGCGATGCCGCCCCAGGCATTTATGGCCTGGCAGCAGCAACCCTTGCGTTAACACGCATTAATTGAGCTGATGGCGGTAGTCGCTCGGCGTACGGTCAAACTCGCGGCGGAAGACGCGGGAAAAGGTCTGCTGCGACACATAGCCCAGATCCATTGCGATATCAAAAATGGGCCGCTGCGTTGAGCGTAACGCCTGCGCCGCCAGCAGGAGCCTGCGCTGGCGAATGTAGTCACCCAGCGTTTGATGCATTACGGTGCGGAACATTCTCTGTAAATACCATTTCGAATAGCCCGACTTCTTAGCGACCACATCAATGTTCAACGGCTGGTCGATATGTTCATCAATCCATTCAATAAGCGTCTGAATAATTTGCTGATGCGACATAAGGTTACCCCTCTGTGGAGACATCTGTCCTGGTTGATTCGTCGTTTTCTCTGCGGGGGAGTATAATTCCTCAAGTTAACTTGAGGTAAAGAGGTTTTATGGAAAAGAGATTACCGCGCATCAAAGCGCTGTTAACCCCCGGTGAAGTGGCGAAACGAAGCGGCGTGGCGGTGTCGGCGCTCCACTTCTATGAAAGCAAAGGGTTAATAAAAAGTATCCGTAACGCCGGAAACCAGCGGCGCTATACCCGCGATGTGCTCCGCTACGTGGCGATTATCAAAATTGCGCAACGTATCGGCATCCCCCTGGCTACCATCGGCGACGCGTTCGGCGTATTGCCGGAAGGACACTCGCTGAGCGCGAAAGAGTGGAAGCAGCTGTCGTCCCAGTGGCGAGAAGAACTGGATCGTCGTATTCACACGCTGGTGGCCCTGCGCGATGAACTGGATGGCTGCATTGGTTGCGGGTGTTTATCACGTAGCGATTGTCCGTTGCGTAACCCGGGTGACAGGCTGGGCGAGCAGGGAACAGGGGCGCGGTTGCTGGAGGAGGATTGAGAGGTGTAGGCCGGGTAAGGCGCAGCCGCCACCCGGCAACAAGCATAAAGAACTAAAGCGCCACTAAGGGCGCTTTAGTTTTTTCCGGTCTTTGTCTTTCTCTCTATCCCGCTGGCTCACGGGAGGGTTTCCCCCGACATCAGTACCCCTCGTGTCGAGCTTGTGGAGAAGGTTCCGGTTTGTACTGACACTTTAATTCTATGCCCGGCCGCCGTTTTTGCCACCGGAGATGATGAGATTTTAGCCGAATTTTTTTCGTGAAGTTGTTCAGTTTTCTATAGTTAAAAAGTATGAATCACCGGAGAACATCATGCTAACGGTCCACCACCTTAACCAGTCTCGTTCCCATCGCGTCCTCTGGGCGCTGGAAGAGCTGGGTCTGACATATGAGATTGTGCGCTACCAGCGCGAAAAAACCATGCTCGCACCAGACGCGCTCAAAAAAGTGCATCCGCTGGGAAAATCCCCGGTACTGGAAGATAACGGACTGGTTCTGGCTGAATCAGGCGCGATTCTGGAATATCTTCAGGAAACGTACGATTCGGCGTCACGATTCAAACCGTTAGATCCCGCTCATAAAGTGCAGTATCGCTTCTGGCTGCATTACGCCGAAGGATCTTTGATGCCGCTGCTGTTAATGAAGCTGGTATTTAACAGCCTCGGCAAACCCCCCGTCCCGTTTGGCCTGCGCACGCTGGGTAAGGCGCTGGGGCAGGGGGTGCAAAAAGCGTATCTCAACCGCCAGCTGGAAACGCATGCGCGCTTTATTAACGACCATCTTGCCGAAAACAGCTGGTTTGCCGGCGATACGCTGAGCATGGCTGATATCCAGATGAGTTTTCCCCTCTTTGCCCTGCTGGCGAGAGGCGGCATCGACAATCTCGACCACATAGCGGCGTGGAAACAGAGAGTGGAGGCACGTCCGGGCTGGCAGACAACGCTTGCGAAAGGCGGCCCGCTGACAATACCCGGCGGGGGATGAAATGTAACGAAATTGCGCATGGACGATAACGTTTGCGCATCCTCTGCTTAATTCTTCATCGTCATGAGGCAATTTTAGCGAAAAACGAGAAAGTTCAGTTGAAAAGGGCGGGTATTAGGCTAGATAATCGTTTGCCTACATTTGACCACCCGTTTTGTAAGCGCGGAGCTAAACGTTTGCTTTTTTTGTGACGCCCCTTTCGTCGCAAACGCAGCACAAGGATTTGACGTTTCGCTGGCAGTGGAGTCTCCACCACGCTTACGGACTTTCAATAAAAATTTTCAGGGGATGTTTTCTATGTCTACGCCATCTGCGCGTACCGGCGGTTCACTTGACGCCATGTTTAAAATTTCTGCTCGCGGCAGCACCGTGCGCCAGGAAGTTGTTGCCGGTCTGACGACGTTTCTGGCGATGGTGTACTCCGTCATCGTGGTGCCGGGCATGCTCGGCAAAGCCGGTTTCCCGCCAGCGGCGGTCTTCGTTGCCACCTGCCTGGTTGCGGGTGTGGGTTCGATTGTGATGGGCCTGTGGGCGAACCTGCCGCTGGCGATCGGGTGCGCCATCTCCCTGACCGCGTTTACCGCCTTCAGCCTGGTGCTGGGCCAGCATATCAGCGTCCCGGTAGCGCTCGGCGCGGTGTTCCTGATGGGTGTACTGTTCACCGTGATCTCTGCTACCGGCATCCGTAGCTGGATTTTGCGCAACCTGCCGCAGGGCGTGGCGCACGGCACCGGTATCGGCATCGGCCTGTTCCTGCTGCTGATCGCCGCCAACGGCGTGGGTCTGGTCATCAAGAACCCGCTGGACGGCCTGCCGGTTGCGCTGGGTAACTTCGCGAGCTTCCCGGTGATCATGTCGCTGGTGGGTCTGGCGGTGATCATTGGCCTGGAAAAATTGAAAGTGCCGGGCGGCATTCTGCTGACCATTATCGGCGTGTCCATCGTCGGTCTGATCTTCGACCCGTCCGTTCATTTCTCCGGGATTTTCGCCATGCCGTCGCTGAGCGATGACAACGGTAACTCCCTGATTGGCAGCCTGGATATTGTGGGCGCGCTGAACCCGGTGATCCTGCCAAGCGTGCTGGCGCTGGTAATGACCGCGGTGTTTGACGCCACCGGGACCATCCGCGCGGTGGCGGGGCAGGCTAACCTGCTGGACAAAGACGGCCAGATCATTGACGGCGGCAAAGCGCTGACCACCGACTCCCTGAGCAGCGTTTTCTCTGGCCTGGTGGGTGCAGCGCCAGCGGCAGTGTACATTGAGTCCGCAGCGGGTACGGCGGCAGGCGGCAAAACCGGCCTGACGGCTATTACCGTTGGCGTACTGTTCCTGCTGATCCTGTTCCTCTCTCCGCTCTCTTATCTGGTGCCAGCTTACGCGACCGCACCTGCGCTGATGTACGTCGGCCTGCTGATGCTGAGCAACGTGGCGAAAATCGACTTTGCTGACTTTGTTGATGCCATGTCCGGTCTGATCACCGCGGTCTTTATCGTGCTGACCTGTAACATCGTGACCGGCATTATGATCGGTTTCGCCTCGCTGGTGATTGGGCGTCTGGTCTCCGGTGAGTGGCGCAAGCTGAACATCGGTACCGTTGTCATCGCCGTTGCGCTGGTGGCGTTCTACGCGGGCGGCTGGGCAATTTAAGTTATCCATTGATGCGAAAACGGGTGGCTCAGGCCGCCCGTTTTTATTTTCAGGACTCATCCCGTTGTCTTTTACGTTACTCTGGAGAGGATAGAATAAGAGGCACGACGCCTCAGGTTTGGCTTAAAAAGAAACACAGCAAACAGGGAACGCATGGAAATTTTCTTCACAATACTCATCATGACCCTTGTGGTCTCATTATCCGGGGTGGTTACACGCGTACTGCCCTTCCAGGTCCCCCTGCCTTTAATGCAAATAGCTATCGGCGCGCTGCTGGCGTGGCCGACGTTCGGTCTGCACGTGGAGTTCGATCCGGAACTGTTCCTCGTGCTGTTTATCCCGCCGCTGCTGTTTGCCGATGGCTGGAAAACGCCGACGCGCGAATTTCTTGAGCACGGGCGAGAGATCTTCGGTCTGGCGCTGGCGCTGGTGGTCGTTACCGTGGTCGGGATTGGTTTCCTGATCTACTGGGCCGTACCGGGGATCCCGCTAATACCCGCCTTTGCGCTGGCTGCCGTGCTGTCGCCGACCGACGCCGTGGCGCTGTCCGGCATTGTGGGCGAAGGGCGCATTCCTAAGAAAATCATGGGCATTTTGCAGGGCGAGGCGCTGATGAACGACGCTTCCGGCCTGGTCGCCCTGAAGTTTGCCGTGGCGGTAGCCATGGGCACCATGGTCTTTACCGTCGGCGGTGCAACCCTCGAATTCTTCAAGGTGGCGATTGGCGGTATCCTCGCAGGCTTTGTTGTAAGCTGGCTGTACGGTCGTTCGCTGCGCTTCCTCAGCCGCTGGGGCGGCGATGAACCGGCGACGCAGATCGTCCTGCTGTTCCTGCTGCCGTTCGCCTCTTACCTGATTGCCGAACATATCGGCGTGTCGGGCATTCTGGCGGCGGTAGCTGCGGGGATGACCATCACCCGCTCCGGCGTGATGCGCCGGGCGCCACTGGCGATGCGTCTGCGCGCGAACAGTACCTGGGCGATGCTCGAGTTTGTCTTTAACGGCATGGTATTCCTGCTGTTGGGCCTGCAACTGCCGGGCATTATGGAATCTTCGCTGATCGCGGCCGAAGCGGATCCAAACGTTGAAGTGTGGATGCTGTTTACCGATATCGTACTCATCTACCTTTCGCTGATGCTGGTGCGTTTCGGCTGGCTGTGGACGATGAAGAAGTTCAGCGTTCGCTTCCTGACCAAAAAGCCGATGGAGTTCGGCTCCTGGACCACGCGCGAGCTGCTGATTGCCTCTTTCGCGGGCGTTCGCGGGGCGATCACCCTTGCTGGTGTGCTCTCCATTCCTCTGCTTCTGCCGACGGGCGACGTCTTCCCGGCGCGCTACGAGCTGGTGTTCCTGGCGGCGGGCGTGATCCTCTTCTCCCTGTTTGTCGGCGTAATTATGCTGCCGATTCTGCTGCAGCATATTGATGCGGGTGACACCTCGCAGCAGCATAAGGAAGAGCGGATTGCCCGCGCGGCGACGGCGGAAGTAGCGATTGTCGCCATCGAGAAGATGGAGGAGCGTCTGGCCGCCGATGCCGAAGAGAACATTGATAACCAGCTGCTGAAGGAAGTCAGTTCACGCGTGATTGGTAATTTGCGTCGCCGTGCTGACGGACGTAACGACGTGGAAAGTTCGTTGCAGGAAGAGAACCTCGAGCGCCGTTTCCGCCTGGCGGCGCTGCGCTCCGAGCGTGCCGAGCTGTATCACCTGCGCGCGACGCGGCAGATCAGCAACGAGACGCTGCAAAAGCTGCTGCACGATCTGGATCTGCTGGAAGCGTTGTTGATAGAGAATCAGTAGCGCTGTAATTGCCCGGTGGCGCTGCGCTTACCGGGCCTACGTGCTCGATCGGTTCCCTCTCCCTATGGGCTGAGGGTTCCCCACAAATTAATGCGAGCACTGAGCAATCCCCTCGCCCCTCCGGGGAGAGGGTTAGGGTGAGGGGAACATACGGCGGTGGTGGTCATTCCGTTCACTTTATGTTCCTTGCT
>NZ_JABMCU010000153.1:0-10852 GCF_013179605.1 Enterobacter sp. CM29
AACCGCAAGTGTGGTCTTGCCGACGCCGCCCTTGGTGTTGCCTATCGTAACAATCACGTTAGCACCTTAAATGGATATTAAATTACCTTTGAAATCATCGCACCGACAACAAAGTGAAGTCAATAGGTCAGGCTGTCTTTAGGATATTTTTTTAATATTAAAACACATTGGAAGCAAGCGCCTTATACAGCGCCGTTTTCCCGACCTTCACGCGGGCAGCCGCTTCCCGAACGGTCAGCCCCTTAGCGTCAATCAGTGCGCGAGCGCGAGCTAGTTTCTCAGCCGTCACAACCGGCCGCCGGCCGGCAGTGCTGCCTCGAGCTTTCGCCACGGCGAGACCTGCGCGTGTGCGCTCACGGATCAGATCTCGCTCAAAGTCGGCCAGCGCGGCGAACAAGTGGAACACCAGTCGGCCATTCGGCGTGGTGGTGTCGATGTTCTCCGTCAGCGACCGGAACCCAACGCCGCGCTGTTCCAACTCAGCCACGGTCTGGACCAGGTGCGGCAAGGATCGGCCAAGCCGATCGAGCTTCCACACGGCCAAGGTGTCACCTTCGCGCAGGTAGGTGAGCGCGGCCGTCAGACCCGGCCTGTCAGCCTTCGCGCCGCTGGCCACGTCCTCAAACACCCTCGCCGCACCGGCGGCGTTCAGCGCCTCGCGCTGCATCGTGGCGTCTTGGTCAGCGGTCGATACACGGGCGTAGCCGATGATGTGGCCAGCGAGGTTTCGGGTGTGTTTTGACTTGGTCGTGCTCATCGTGAATCCGGGGGATGGTGGTAGTGGACAGACTGTCCGCTTTCTGTCCGCAATAGTGCCTTGTCCGTCTTCTCGTTTACAAGAGAAATTTGCGGACAGTTTCATGTGCGCCCGTCAGACCACCGTTTGGCGGACAGCGCGCTTGATCCCAATTGGGATCATTCAACGTACCCGCTTAGCTCACCAGTGATCCATCTCAGCTCATTCACCTGGCGACGTTATCGGTTGAGCTGATAGACGCGGCATGCCTCGGTGTAGCGGTGCGGGCAGGTTTCAGCGCGTGAGCAATCGTGATCGCGCTGCACGTCGGCGGCCGAGCTGCTGATGCCTGAAACGATGAAGGTCTGCCGATAGAGCGTCACGCGGATAGCTACTGCCGGACAGTGGAAGGGGTATTGCTGAGTCATCTGAGCCTCGCTCGTTGAAAGCTACAGCGTGCCGTCACGACTGGTCGACCGCTTATCACGACCGAAAAACAACAGATCGAGCGGCGTCGGAGTTTCCGTAGACGCATCCAGCATGAACCAGCAATCCGGCAACGCATCAACACAATTCCAAATAAAAACAAAGACTTCACGTCATTTTCATTTTGCAGATTCGAATTATACGGAATAAATCTTTAAAATCATCGACTTACAAACAAGTATCACTTGTTATTACCGATACGTAGAGCCTAAAATCAGACAGGCAACGAACCTGTTTCGTATTAGATCTGGAATACAAAAAATGCAGACTGATTTTGAAAACCTGTCGGCGTCCGCCCTGCTGTGGATGAAGCGGCGTTGGATGCTCGGATTTGCAGCGTGCCTGATGCCCGCAGCTCTCTTTCACCCTTTCAACTGGATCTGGCCGGCATGTGCAGTCGTGTGCCTAATCATCGCCCTACGCGCGCATGAGCGCCTTGCCGCGATTAGAGGCAAGGCGTGTAGATGGCGAGACGTGTTCGATTTGGAGGATCCCCTCACTGCATGGCTCAACAAGCGAACTTCCAACAGCCGGGAGGGCAAGTAATGGACGTGAAGCAAACCGCAAAATCCGCCGGGGTTGAGATCGCAAAGCGCCTCTTCCTTCCGTTCTATGCGTTTCGAAAGAACGTGCAATCGTTCAAGGTGGCAAAACAGCAGCACGACGAAAACATCGTCTACATCAAGGAGCTGTATGCGCGCGCGAAACAAAAGGCTCGCGTCGAACAGCAAGGCGCGGGCGGTGCTGCGAGCGAGCAGGGGTTCGAGGAGATGATGCGCAATCGATCGGCCGGCGCGCCAAGCATTGCAGATCTGCAGCGACGGTTTCGTTTCCAGAAACGTCTCGCCATTGGGACCGGCACGGCTTTCCTCCTGATGGCCGTCTACGCCCTTTCACGCGGCAATGTGTTCGGCATTTTCACGCTTGTGGCCGGTCTGCCAGTGATGTTCATGGCCAGCCTGACCGCGCAATTCCGCCTGTGGCAACTGCAAAACCAGCGGCTATCGCGAGCTGAGCATGGCGGCCTGAATGACTTCATGCGAGAGCCCGGTTGGTTTGTCAGCGTCATCAATCCGGAGTTTTGGAAACGGCAGAAAGGGGGACGGGCATGAAGCGCAGAGCAGCACTTTTCCTTGCGGCGATCTTGAACAGTTTGGTCGCGTTGCCCGCATTCGCCGACGGCACGACTCTCGGTGAAATAACCCAAGCGGCGAGCCGCTCGGGCGATCTCAGCCGGCAAGCCCTGGTCGGCGTCTTCGGTAACGTAGTGAATAACCCGCTCGCAACAGGCGGGGCCGGAGGCGGCGATACGATTCTCGCAAGCCTGTTCCAGGTAACGAACGGCGGACTGCTCGTCGTCGGAGCCTTCTTCGCCTGCTACACGTGGTTCAAAAGGCTCTCTCAAGCGGCGCATAGCGGGGCTGTCTACGGAGAAAACAAAGGTACCATGTGGGGGCCGATCCGCCTCGTGTGGGGATTGGCATCGCTAGTGCCGACGGCAAACGGCTGGGCACTCTCGCAACTGCTGATGTTGTGGGCTGCTTCGATTATGGGTGTCGGTATCGCCAACATGGGGACCGACGCAGCAATTCAGGCCTTCTCGGACGGGAAGGGCATGGTGCTGCAACCGGCAATGCCCAGCACGATACAGCTCGCGCGAGACCTGTATCAGGCGAACCTGTGTATGCACGCTTACAACGCGAGCCTCACCATGGTCGGAGCGAACGGGGGTATTCCGCCGGACCAGAAGGAATACGTGCAGATCACATCAGGCACCCAAGGCCTCGTATTGCGCAACCCGATCGGCACGAAATACTGTGGCGGTGCCGACATCGATGCGTCGAAGCTCACCCCACAAGACCAATCTACCAACTGGTTCGGCGGCACCATTGATACGACGGCGCTGTTCCAAGCGCACCTGCAGGCCCTCAAAACCATGGAAAACACGCTGTCGCCGGCGGCGGTCGCATTCGTGCAGGCCGTTATCGATCAGCAAACGAATGCCAGTGCCGTTATCCCAGATGCAGAGGTAGCAATCCAGTCGGCCGCGCAACAGTACGAGGCCACGATACAGAGTCAGGCAGCGACAACCACCGGCAACATCAGCAGCCTGGCCAGCCAGCTCAGCAGTTCGATCAAGGAGGCTGGATGGTGGTCGCTTGGCGCGTGGTATCAAACGTTTGCTCAGGCCAACAGCAAGCTCTCCGGCGCAGTATCGGCCGTCGCACATGTGTACAAAGAGCAGGTGGGTGGGAACGATGGCGTTTCCCAGCTGCGCTCCCGAGTCGACAGCGCATTTCAGCTTCAAGAAGCTGGCTCGACGACGACACAGCCGTTGGGCAACGCAGGAAATGCCAGTGAAAAGGATGGCGGCAAAGCCCTCAGCCAGATCTTCTCGGGCTTTGGGCAGAAGATCGTTGCTGCGATGACCAGCAGCGGAGACGCAGAACGCGGCACCGTGAACCCGCTCATCAAGATGAAAAATCTCGGTGACTACACCTTGGGAGGCGTCGAAGGCGCATTCGGTGTATGGGTCGGCCTGAACGCTGTGGTTGCCGGCGCAGATGCCAGCATCTGGGGGAAAGTTGCGAACATTGCATCCGGACTCGGTGCCGCCGCCGGGGCAGCACTGCACGCGACGGAGCCGATGTTATTCACGCTGCTCATTCCGCTCCTGTTCATTGGTGCCGGCTTGTCTCTGTACCTGCCCATGATCCCGTTCATCACCTGGTTTGGGGCAATCATTAATTGGCTCGTGATCGTGGGCGAAGCCATCGTGGCCGCTCCTCTTTGGGCGATGACGCACTTGGGCGGTGAGGGCGATGGCATGGGTCAACGCACGACGCACGGGTATATCTTCCTGTTGAACGTGACGGTGCGCCCGATCCTGATGGTGGTTGGCTTCTTCTTCGGCGGAGCCGTCCTGATTGAAGGCGGAACGGTTCTCACAAAATTTTTTGGAATCGCAGTCGCGAACGCCCAATTCGATTCGATGACGGGCATCGTCAGCGTCATCGGGTACCTCGCGATTTACTTCATGCTCGGCGCGAATCTGATTCACACGAGCTTTAGCCTGATCTTCGTTGTGCCCGACCAAGTGATCAACTGGGTGGGCGGTTCGGCGGCTGCAACGCTCGGCCGCGAAACGACTGGCGAAGTGCGAGGCGCGCTCGCGGTGTTTTCCAGCAAGCTTGAGCGAATCATGCCGGGCACCCCCAAGCGTACCCCCGATAAGGGCGGGAGCCGTCCAAGTCAAACCGATGGAATGCGTTCGTGAGGAAATAAGTTATGCTTAATTTATCAATCGTGTTGGTTCCGGCCGTACTGGCCCTCGCGTCGATCGCCGGCCTCGTCTTCAGTGGATTTGGACTGTTCGTGGGTGTGGGCGTGCGCGACGGAATGCCATGGATCGTAACGTCCGTTGTCGGACTGGTCGTCGCCATTGTCTGGATCCGGATGTTCGCAAGCCATCTGACCGCGAAGTTGCAGCGACAGGTACAACGCGTCGCTCCTCCCGGTTTTCATCCAGCCGTCGAGGCCAGCGCCCCGACCGAAGGTCAGTACGTCGGAATCTCTACGGAGATAGGGAGCGTCGTAGTCGTTGACAAGAAGAAGCGCATCGCCAAGCAGATGCCGATCGACAAGGTGTCGCGGTGGGAGTTCGAAGATGCCGAACGGGGCAGCACGTACCTCGTGCTGTGGTTCAATGATCATGCGTTACCATCGACACGGGTACTTGTACCACGTCGAAGTGTCGATGACACGGCATCGCGGTTGCGAATGGCGTTGGGGTTCTAGCAAAACAAGACCGGGCCTGATGGCCCGGTTTTGCTATGCAAGGGTTATACGGATCTCTTGCAGCGCGAGGATCTCGTGCTCGGCCATACCTCGCCGGAGCTGCTCGAGCGCGGCCGCCGATCGCAGCGCCTGGTGCTCGATCTGCTGCTGCTCGAGCAACCTGCCCAGCAGAATCACCTCGCCTGCGCCTTCTAGGGCCCGGAGCTGCGTCGGGCTCTCGAAGGCCCAGCGATCGAGGATCTGCCAGCCGCGGCGATGAAACGATGGCGATCGACAAACACTCGCCAGCGTGGCCGGCGTCAGCACGGCGGCCGCGATCAACAGCGGCCGGGTGGGTTCAGCGTGCATGGGGCTCTCCAATCGATCGCAGATAGGTGATCATCCGCGTGTTGTTGCCGATCGACGTCGATGGAAAGCCACTGTTCTTCCGCAGCTCGTCGACATGTTCGTGCGAAAACCCCATATCGATCAAGGCTGCGTTATCGCCCTTCGCCAGCGCTTTATTGGCCGCACGCATGAGTGCGTTCGCCCATTGAAGGCGTGCGATTTCGAGCCGGATTGCATCCGGGCTGATAGCATATTCAGTTGCCATGTCATCACCTCTAGTCCAGGTGGTGTTGTGGAAGTCCCGCCCGTGTGTTCCCGCACACGGGTGGGGCGCCTAATGTGGATCAGGTAGACGGCGAAGCCGCTGGTCCGGCTGCTGCTCGCCGAGCTCGGCGAGAATATCGGGCTGCAGCTCAAGCTGGCCAGCGTAGACCAGCGGCGTGCCGCAGCGGGTGTAATCGTCACGCATTGCCTTTTCCGATCCGGGCGAGCAGTTCGGCTCGCTTCTTGGCATAGCTTTCCTGCGCTTCATCGTCAGATACCCATTTCGTGTTCGGATCGTCCGCCTCCTCCAGCCCCTCACGAACCTGTTCCCGGAACCATTGGTCATGCGCTGCCGCATCGGCGAGCAACCGCAGCGTGGGCTCGTGTCGAACCGTGACCTGCTCCAAGATCAGACAGTAAGCCTGCAGGGGCGACAGTCCTTGCTCGGCAAGAATGGCGGCCGCGTCGTCGTGGAGTCCATCAATCCGGGCTTTGATTTCGTCATCGGTCACGATCAGTACCCCGCTTCCTTCTGATGCCTGAAAGCCAACACGTAGATGGCATCATCTGCTGCTTCGTGGCGATACAAGGCTACATAGCCGGAATCGCCGAATTCGATGACCAGCTCGCGCCACTCAGGCTGCGCCGGAAAAGGACGACCGATGGCGGGCGTCGTTTCCAGCAGCAGGAATTGCCGCTCGATGGCCTTCGCGGCCCGCCTAGCTGCTTCCGGGCTCTTGGTGGCCAGAAAGCGTCGGCAGCGCTCCAATCCTTGGCCTGCGCCTTCCGTGATGATTACGTGTGGCACTCAGGCAATCCCGTTTCGTTGTCCGTGCCCCAAGTGTTCAACCACGCGCGCACTTCTTGCCCGGTCAAATGCCGGCCGGTTTCCTGATAGGCAGTCCAAGACGCCTGTGCCTCTTGCTTGAAGCTTTCGCGGGCTTCTTCCCGCTCCACGTACTGCTTGATCGCCTCACGCATGATCCAGTGTGGCGACCGATCGCGCAGGCTGGCCAGGTGCTGCACGCGCCCCTTCAGCTCGTCGTCGATTTTGAGTGACGTTGCCATACGTCAGCCCTCCATTATCAATGAGTGATACCTAGCGATACTATAGCCCTGCTCCCCCTCGCTGTCCACGAGAGCCATCACGACGGCCGGCGAGGCGACCGCTTCGGCGTACCGTCCACTGGACGCCCGATCTGGCCGACGACTTGACCGCGCTGGGCGGCCAGACGGGCGGATTCCTCGCGTATGACGGTCTGCAGTTCCGGGTTGGTAATTGTGAAGCCGTAGCGGGCCGCCAGACGAGCGCAGCGGGCCTTGTAAGCCTCACTGCCGGTCACCTGGAAAGCACCCCACTTCTCCGCACTGAGCTGCAGGGCGGCCAGAATGGCAGCCTCGTCGGTCACGTCATGCACGTCGATGCGGTCGCCCCGATCGACGAACGCCGGCGAAATCTGGCCGGCCAGGTGGTAGGCCACGCGATCGCCTTGAATCTCGGCCATGAAGTCGCGCAGATCCTTCTGGCGTCGAGTCTCGACCGGATCGACTCGTATATCGCCGACAATCCGAGCCGGGATCTCGTCCGGCCCGTGGTCGCGGTAGCGCCACTGGTCGGCCGCTTCGGGCGAAAGCTCGCTCCTAAGCCAGTCCTCGTAGCTCGGAAACGGCCGGAAACGCTCCTGGAAGCGTCTGCGCTCGCCGCTCTGCCGCTCCTGCATTCGAAGCCGCATAGCGGCCTGATCGGCCGCTAGGACGCTGCGCAGGACGTTCAATCGGTCGCCCTTGCCACGCCACTTCCCGGCCGTAACGTCAGCCCGCTCGACATGCTGTCGTTCGGCCACCCCCTGCCGCTCGAGCTCGTGTTTCTCGCGTAAGCGGATCTGCGCGGTGTTCTTGGCCTGGTAGTGTGCGCGGCGGGCCGCAATGTACTCGGCCCAACGTGGTGCGGTGGCCTTAATCGGCTTGGCCGGGAAGGTGGGCAAGGCGTCCGCCGACGCAGCCGGCTGGAACTCACCTAGGCGCTTTTGCAGAGCAGCCAGCGTCGCGCCGCGATCGGCGCTCGATGCCTTCACGGGCACGTCGCCAATCCAGATGACCGCGCCACTGCCTTTGCGCTCGTAGCGAAAGCCCTGCGCCTGCAGGCCAGCGTGCAGCTCGACCCAGCTCGCGGCCGCGCGAATGATCGGCGCCGCGGCCTCGATCGCGATGCGCTCGGCGGACTGCTCGCCCGTCCGCACTTCCATGTCGCGGCGCTTCTGAGATGGTGTTTTGCGACCGTCGGACGTTCCCCGGATAGCCTCACCGTTCGCGTTGACCTGGTAGCGGGCGTTCTGCTCGCTGGACCACCCTTGGATGGCTTCGATTTTGGCGATCGCGCGGTGGCCTGCCTCCTTGTCGAACCCCTTGTTCGGTTTGATGACCTTGAGCGTATCGGGATGCACCCGGTTCACTGCGATGTGCAGGTGCATGTTGTCGGTGTCCTGGTGCAATGCATACAGCGCCTGGTGCTCGGCAAGACCAAACTCGGCGAGCAGGATCTCGACCGCCTGTTCCACCTGTGCCGGCGTCGGATATTCGCCTTCACGCCAGCTCAGAATATAGTGGTTGATTGGGTTCGTGCTGCGCGGGGCATCCATCGCCAGCGCGATCATCTCGCCCTGCTGGCCAGTGTGGTCGTCGCAAAGGAAACCGCGTGCGCCGGTGTACGCGACCTTTTCGTGCGGGTTGGTCTTGGCCGGATCGCGGATGTAGTCGGTCAGGTCGCGCACGTGCTTTGCCTTCGACTTCACGCGATCTGCCGGTACCTTCTTGAAGATCATGGTTGACTCAATTTCTTGATCTGCCCGGTGATCTCTACGAGCGCTTGCGCGGTCTCGCGGCTGTAGACGCCGTCCGTCTTGTTGTGGATGTGCTTTAGCAAGCCGCCAATGCGGCGTAGCTCGCGCACCATCACCATGTCGGCGTTGGCGACGATCGGTCGCCCGAAGTAACGGCGGCGCACCAGCTCGGAAACACTCAAGCCGGCAAGCTCGGCGTCGTCACGCAAACGCGTCTTCTCGTCCGGCGTCAGACGCACGGCGATTTTCTCGGTCAGCGCCTCAGCGCCTTTCACTGCGAACGGCATAGCCGGTCCTCCACTTGGCGCTGCGCGCCGGTCAACGGGTCCAGGGCAGCGCCCTGGCAGGATGAGCCGGCCTGTGAGAAGCAAAGCGCCGAACGGGCTGGCGTCCCTTGGCTGCACAGGAACGAAGTTCCATGTGTCAGACAAGGGCCATCCTGTTACACTCAACCGCAGTGCAAATGGTATAGCACGTCGCTGCTTTAAGCGATACCATTCAGGAAACTTGAAACGTAAGACGAATTCGTACTTCGCCGACACTTTTCGCGGCATCTACGAGGCCAACATCAATGACGAACGAAAAACGACTCACAGTCGGCCATGTCAAAGCGATGCTTGTCGATCTCGATGCCGAATTTCCGCCGCTCACGCGTGAGGAAATCGAAGCCAACAAGGTCAGCAAAAAACGCAGCGCTGCGGACAGAAAAAAGCGGGAGGATGTGGCACTTCTGCGTGCTGAGGTGGATACCTTGAAGGCGCGTGGAATGTCGATCCAACAGATAGCCGATGTGCTGCGCGGTGAACGCCTCGATGAAGCAACACCAACACTTCGCAGGCACCTTGCAGGAACACGCGAATGAACACGATGGATCGGGCTGGAAGCGTTCCGTTCGGAGCTTTGACGGACGATCAACTAAGCGATCTGCAACTCGCCGAGGATCTCATCGACACGATGTACAGCATCGTGTGGAGTCGTATCTGGAAAGGACGCGCGGAGCGCGAGCCGAATGCAGCATCCTTTAAAGAGCTACGGAGAGCTTTGAGACAGTGCGATGACGATCGTCGGTTGTTGCGATGGCATCGACAGGATCATGCCGCGATGAAGGCGATCATCGACCACTACACCGTCGCGGTACGCGATCAGTTGACGATGCACTGAAACCCCGGAGGGAAGGCTGTGGAAGAGGCAGAAGATACGCGGCGCGCCTGGAGCTACACCGCCGCAGTAGAAGCCGGATTGGAACTCCAGTCGTATGCTTGGGCCGATATTCCGGAAGGCACGTGGGCAGCTCGCCTCGACTTTAAAGTGTGGTCAAACAAGACGGCCGCCGGCCACCTTGTGTGTTACTTCACATCGCTCATTGATGGTCGCCGCTATCGACTCTCGGCATTCCGTCCGAACCAGCCCGCCGGGCGATGCTACACGCCGAAGGATGGAGGCATTGATTTTTCACGCCCAGGGTTAGACGGGCAGACGTTTCAGGTGAGGGGGTGAAGCAAGCTGAGCGCGAATTTCTATCATAAGCGCCAAAGTTATATAGATTTACCGAATTATTCGGGAAGATCACAGTCGGAGCCGTTTCTGGATGCCTGAACAGCCTGGGCGCTGCGACGACGGCCCACAGAACCGCTATCCGACGCCGTCATTTGCAAGTTGATGCGACTGAATGCCGCCCGGGAACTGCGCATCTCATTTATGAAAACGATGCGCCTTATGACCGCAAGGCTTATGATAGAAATTCGCGCTCAGCTTGTTACACCCCCGGTGACGGTCGGCAGAACGACAAAAGGAAGTGCTACATGGCTCGCGGCGGAATTCGATGAATAGTCACAAAGGCACGCAGTAACGCGTGGTCTGCTGCACGACGCAAAGAAAACCGATGGACGCTTTACACTTTTGGTCAGGGAAATACCCCGACACATTCGATGTTGCCAACAACAAGGAAAAACGGAATGCATCCTGTCATCGCGAAGGCAAGCGGTTTTGGAGTGGAACGGTTGTCAATGGCGGGCGCGGAAGCCGCACGCGGAGCGCAGCCGGAACGGCGAGCACCGAACGGGTGAGCACCCGGCGGAGCGAACCATTGACGGCCGTGAAACGACGCAGCCTCTGCGAGAGGGAGCAGGGACAAGGGCTTTGCCCGCTTTCCCTGCTCCCCGAGCCTCCCGGCGGTGAGGGCGGGGTTCCAAGGGGCAGCGCCCCTTGGTCAAGCCCGTATGGGCGCGAAGCTGGTTAGGTATTTTCCTGGCCAGGGGGCCGGGCACGATTGCGGGAGGGGGAGCCGGCGAAGCCGGGGGAACCCCGTAGGGGTGCCCCGTCGGAGACGCAGGCCGGCGCCGAAGGCGACGGGGCGAAGCGCGAAGCGCGGAGGGTAGGCGCGCCTGTAGGGCGCTACAGC